>NZ_BAABFR010000001.1:0-174197 GCF_039541155.1 Tsukamurella soli | reverse complement strand
AGTGTTTCGGCGGCTATAGCGGAGGGGAAACGCCCGGCTCCATTCCGAACCCGGAAGCTAAGCCCTCCAGCGCCGATGGTACTGCACTCGTGAGGGTGTGGGAGAGTAGGACACCGCCGAACTATATGTGAATACCCGATGGCCCCAGGAGACGAGTTCTCCTGGGGCCATCGGCATTTCAGCGTCGGCCAAGGCGCGGGTTGCGCGAGCCGCGATCCGACTCGGCGACCATGCCGGGATACACAGTTGTGAGTGCCGACCCGGTTCGCTACCGTGGCGGCTGTGGCCCCAGCCGAACGAGTCCGTGCTCGTCATCTCCCGATAGCGGAGAGACGCCACGCACTGCTCCGTGCCACTCGGGATGGGTCCGCGTTCGACACGTCCGACGTGGTCGCCGGCGTCCATGCCCGGGCGGGCCGCGACTGACCGAACTGCTCCTCCTCGACGGCGTCGCCCAGCCCCACTCCCGGCCCGGAGGTAACCCGTGCTCGTCCGACTGATCCGTACCCGGCTGCGGCCGTACCGGACCTGGCTGGCTGCCGTGGCCGCATTCCAGCTGGTCAGCGTCATCGCGAACCTCACGCTGCCCAACCTCAACGCCCACATCGTCGACCGCGGCGTCACCACGGGCGACACGGGTTACATCTGGTCCGAGGGCGGCCTGATGCTCGGCGTCACCGTCCTGCAGATGCTCGCCGCGGCCGGCGCCACCTACTTCGCTGCACGCACGTCGATGGCGTTCGGGCGGGACACGCGGGGCGCACTGTTCACTTCGGTGGGCAGGTTCTCGGGCCGCGAGGTCGCGCACTTCGGCGCGGCGTCGCTGATCACCCGCACCACGAACGACGTGCAACAGGTGCAGCTGCTGGTCCTCATGTCGCTGGCGCTCATGATCCAGGCGCCGTTCATGACTGTGGGCGGTGTCGTGATGGCGCTGCGGGAGAACTTCGCGCTGTCCTGGCTCATGGTGGTGGCGGTCCCACTGCTCGGCCTGGTCCTCGGCATCGTCATCTCCCGGATGATCCCGGGGTTTCGCCTCGTGCAGACGCGCCTCGACGGCGTCAACCGGGTGCTGCGCGAGCAGCTCACGGGCGTGCGTGTGATCCGGGCGTTCGGCCGCGAGCCGGTCGAGCAGGCCCGGTTCGGCCGGTCGAACACCGACCTCACCGACGCGAGCATCCGCGTATCACGACTGATGGCGGTGATGTTCCCGTGGGTGATGCTGGTCATGAACGTCTCCACGGTCGCGGTCTGGTGGTTCGGCGCGCGACAGGTCGCGGGCGGCACCACCCAGATCGGCGCCGTGACCGCCTACATGCAGTACCTCGTGCAGATCCTCATGTCGGTCATGATGGCCACCTTCATGGTGATGATGGTGCCGCGCGCCTCGGTGGCCGCCGACCGCATCGTCGCCGTCACCGAGACCGAGTCCACGGTGGTGCCCGCCGCCGCGCCCCTGCGTACCGCGCCGATCACCGGCACCGTCGAACTGCACGACGTGTCGTTCACCTACCCCGGTGCCGCCGAGCCGGTGCTGCGCGGCGTGCAGGCGTCCGCGGGGCCGGGCACGACGCTCGCCGTGATCGGGTCGACCGGCGCGGGCAAGACGACTCTGATCTCCCTCCTGGCCAGGCTGTTCGATGCGACGGGCGGGTCCGTGCGGTATGACGGCGTGGATGTCCGGGACCTCGCACCGCAGGCCCTGTGGGGCCATGTCGGGCTCGTGCCGCAGCGGCCGTACCTGTTCTCCGGCACCGTCGCCACCAACCTGCGGTACGGCGATCCCGACGCCACCGACGAGGAGCTGTGGGATGTGCTCGAGGTGGCCCAGGCCCGCGACTTCGTCACTGACCTCGGCGGCCTCGACGCCGCGATCGCGCAGGGCGGCACCAACGTCTCCGGCGGCCAGCGGCAGCGGTTGTGCATCGCCCGCGCCCTCGTCAACAAGCCGGCGATCTACCTCTTCGACGACAGCTTCTCCGCGCTCGACCTCGCCACCGACGCCCGACTGCGAGCCGCGCTCGCTCCGCGCACCCGCGACGCCACCGTCGTCATCGTCGCCCAGCGCATCTCCACCATCGCCGACGCCGACCAGATCCTCGTGCTCGAGGACGGCGCCGTCGTCGGACTCGGGACCCACGCCGAGCTGCTCGAATCGTGCCCGACGTACCAGGAGATCGCCGGCAGCCAGGCGACCGATGCGAGTGCGGCATGACGCGCCCCGGCATGATGCGCGGCGGGCGCGGACCCGGCGGGATGCAGATGGCGCCCACCGAGAGGCCGCTCGACTTCTGGCCCTCGCTGCGCCGTCTCGCCGGATCGCTGCGCGCCCAGCGCATGGCGATGATCGGCGCGCTGGCGCTGTCGGTGGGCTCCGTGGCCGCCTCGGTGTCCGGGCCCACGATCATCGGTCACGCGATCGACGCCGTCTACGCCGGGACACTGTCGCAGCACCTGCCGCGCGGCCTCACCACCGCGCAGGCGGTGGCGCTGCTGCGCGCCCACGGGCAGGGCCGGTTCGCCGACATGATCGCCGCCGCGCACGTGGTGCCCGGCGCGGGCATCGACTTCGGTCGCGTGGGCACCATCCTGACCTGGGCGGTGGCGGTGTACGTGCTGTCGTCGCTGCTGATGTACGTGCAGGCGTACCTACTCAACGGCGCCGTGCAGCGCACCATGTCGGAGATCCGCGCACAGGTGGAGGCCAAGCTGCACCGGCTACCGCTCGCGTACTTCGACCGGCAGCCGCGCGGCGAGCTGCTGTCGCGGGTCACCAATGACATCGACAACCTCGGCCAGTCGCTGACCCAGGCGCTCAGCCAGCTGCTCGTATCCGTGATGACGGTGATCGGCGTCCTCGTCGTGATGCTGCTCGTGTCCCCGGTACTGACGCTCGTGGCGCTGATCGCCGTTCCGCTCGTCGTGCTGTTCACAAGCGCCGTGATGAAGCGCTCGCAGAAGCAGTTCGTCGCCCAGTGGAAGCACACCGGTCGACTCAACGGGCAGGTCGAGGAGTCGTTCTCCGGGCACGAGCTGGTGACGGTGTTCGGCCGCCGCGGCGAGGTGGCCCGACGGTTCGAGGACGAGAACGACAAGCTCATGGAGGCGGGGTACAAGGCGCAGTTCGTCTCGGGGCTGATGATGCCGATCATGATGTTCGTCGGCAACCTGCAGTACGTGGGCGTCTGCGTAGTCGGCGGGCTGCGGGTCGCGTCGGGTGCGATGACCCTCGGCGACGTGATCGCGTTCATCCAGTACTCCCGGCAGTTCACCCAGCCCCTCACCCAGATCGCGTCCATGGCCAACCTGCTGCAGTCGGGCGTCGCGTCCGCGGAGCGGGTGTTCGCCGTGCTCGACGCGCCGGACCAGGTCGCGGAGCGCAGCGAGCAGTTCGGCACATCGGCCCGCGGCCGGGTCGAGTTCTCCGGCGTCCGGTTCGGGTACCGCCCGGACGAGCTGCTGATCGACGGTCTGGACCTGGTCGCGGAGCCCGGCCGGACGGTGGCGATCGTCGGCCACACCGGCGCGGGCAAGACCACGCTGGTGAACCTCATCATGCGGTTCTACGAGCTGGACTGCGGCCGGATCCTGTTGGACGGCACCGACATCGCCACTGTGCCGCGTGCTGCCCTGCGGGCCCGGATCGGCATGGTGCTACAGGACACCTGGCTGTTCGAGGGCACGATCGCCGACAACATCCGCTACGGCGACCTCGACGCCACCGACGATGAGCTGCATCGCGCCGCGGAGGCGACGTTCGTCGACCGGTTCGTGCATTCGCTGCCCGACGGGTACGCCACCGTCGTCGACGACGAGTCCGGCAGCCTGTCGGCGGGGGAGCGGCAGCTCATCACCATCGCGCGCGCGTTCCTGGCCGACCCGTCGATCCTGATCCTCGACGAGGCCACCAGCGCCGTCGACACCCGCACCGAGGTACTGCTGCAGCACGCGATGCGGGCGCTGCGCGCCGATCGCACCAGCTTCGTGATCGCCCATCGCCTCTCGACCATCCGGGACGCCGACGTCATCGTCGTCATGGAGCACGGACGGATCGTCGAGCAGGGCGACCACGCGGGCCTGCTCGCCGCGGGCGGCGCGTACGCCCGCCTCTACCGTGCGCAGTTCGAGGGCGCGCTGGTCGGAGACGACGAGCTGACGACGTAGCGCGGTCGGCGTATGTGACGGGGACGATAGGGATGCCGGGTCCGCGCGCAAGTCAACGACAAGGCGATCCCGAGTCCAGGCGATACGCTGGAACCCGGCGAACGACACGACGAATACGAGCGCACAGGGGTAGTTGGCGACAGGATGAAGGAAGATCTCGCACCGGGGACGGTGATCGGCGGCTATCGGATCGAGCGGAGGCTCGGGTCCGGTGGGATGGGGTCGGTGTACCTCGCCAAGCATCCCGAGCTCCCGCGCCACGACGCGCTCAAGGTGCTCGGCGCCGGATACGAGGCGGACGACGCGTTCCGCAAGCGCTTCCTGCGTGAGGCCGAGCTGGCCGCGCGGCTCGACCACCCGAACATCGTCGCGATCCACAACCGCGGCCGCGAGGGCGACCGGCTGTGGATCGCCATGCAGTACGTCGACGGCGACGACTGCTCGGTCCTGCTGAAGAAGACGCCCGCCGGTCTGGCGCCCCCGACCGCTGTCCACATCGTCGGCGAGATCGCGCGGGGGCTCGACTACGCGCACCGCAGCGGGCTGCTGCACCGCGACATCAAGCCCGCCAACATCCTGGTCGCGGCCGGCGACGGCGACGAGCCGGGACGGGTGCTGCTCACCGACTTCGGTGTCGCGAAGGGTGGCGACGACGCCTCGCAGCTCACCGTGATCGGCACCGTCCTCGCGACGCTCGCGTACGCGTCGCCCGAACAACTGTGCGGTGAGCCGCTCGACGCCCGCTCGGACCAGTATTCGCTGGCCGCGACGTTCTTCCACCTCGTCACCGGCAAGGTGCCCTATTCGGGTGGCACCACCGACGCCGTGATCGACGCCCACTTCAACGCCCCGCCGCCGCGGATCTCCCAGATCCGGGCGGGCATACCCGCGGCTGTCGACGCCGTCGTGGCGCGTGGGCTCGCCAAGACCCCGGGTGAGCGGTTCGCGACCTGTCGCGAGTTCGCCACCGCACTGGCGCAGGCGATGACGGCGCCCCGCCCCGGGCCCGGCCCACGCCCTCCAGGGCCCGCGCCGTGGGCGGGGCGGCCGCAGGTGCAGGTACCCCCGAGCCCGGCGGTACAGAATCCGGCGCTGCAGAACCCGGTGTCACAGGTGCGTGGCCCCCAGAGCGTGGGACCCCAGAATGCTGGGCCGCAGGGCGCTGGGCCGGTGCTTCCACCTCAGCATCCGTCGGGGCCGCAGGCGCCGCAGCACCCGCAGGCGCCGCAGCACCCGCTTGCGGCGCAGCAGGCGTCTGCGCGGTTCGAGCAGGCCGGGAGATTCCCCCAGGCCGGGTCGGTGCCCGGCGGCCAGGCGCAGCCGGGGCGGCAGTACCCGTCTGGACCCCAGCAGCCGTCGGCACCTCCGTACTCGTCGGGGCCCCAGCGACCGTCGGGCGCGCTGCACGCGTCCGGACCCCAGCAGCCGGCGGCCCCGCCGCCGTACCGCTCGGTCCCGCCGCAGCCCGGCTACCAGGTGCCGTATCCGCCACCGTCGGCGCCACCTGCCGCGGGCGGTCACGCGGCGGGGCGGGTGCCCAAGGCGGCGATCGCGGTCGCCGCGCTCGCTGTGCTGGCGGTGCTGATCCTGATCGTCGTGCTCGTCGTCTAGGTGAATGCTCGCCGGTGCGCTTGTAGGTCGTCTCCACACGAGCGCTCCCCGGTTCGACCGGTTTGCGCGGCCGAAAAGTTGCTCCCGCGACGGTTCATCCGGTCGCGTCGGTGATATCCGGCCGCGGGAACGGCAGGCCCGGCTCGCGCACTCCCCGCGGTGTCGGCCACCGGCGACACGCCGGGGCGACACGCCGTCCGGCAGAGCAGGACCCGTCACCCCGGGCCGCGCCTGCACGGACCTGTCGGACCCACCGCCTAGACTCGACCCCCTAGACGAGTCGACTGGAACGGGGTGAAGTAGACGTGGCCGGGTCCTTCGTGCATCTGCACAATCACACCGAGTACTCGATGCTCGACGGTGCAGCGAAGGTGGATCCACTGTTCGCCGAGGCCAAGCGCCTGGGCATGACGTCGGTAGGCATGTCCGACCACGGCAACATGTTCGGCGCCTCGGACTTCTACAACACCGCCAAGAAGTACGAGATCAAGCCGATCATCGGCATCGAGGCGTACATAGCGCCGGAGTCGCGGCTGAGCACCAAGCGGGTCCAGTGGGGCGACCCCGGCCAGAAGAGCGACGACGTCTCCGGCTCGGGTGCGTACACCCACATGACCATGGTCGCCGAGAACGCCACCGGCCTGCGCAACCTGTTCAAGCTCAGCTCGCTGGCCTCCATCGAGGGGCAGCTCGGTAAGTGGTCCCGCATGGACGCCGAGCTCATCGCCGAGTATCACGAGGGCATCATCGCGACCACGGGCTGCCCGTCGGGCGAGGTGCAGACCCGGTTGCGGCTGGGGCAGGAGCGGGAGGCCCTCGCGGCCGCCGCGAAGTGGCAGGAGATCTTCGGCAAGGAGAACTTCTATCTCGAGCTGATGGACCACGGAATCGACATCGAGCGTCGCGTCCGGGACGGGCTGCTCGAGGTCGGCCGCAAGCTGGGCATCAAGCCGCTCGCCACCAACGACTGCCACTACGTCACCAAGGGACATGCCGACAGCCACAGCGCGCTGCTGTGCATCCAGACCGGCAAGACCCTGTCCGACCCCACCCGGTTCAAGTTCGACGGTGACGGTTACTACCTCAAGTCCGCCGACGAGATGCGGGCGCTGTGGGACGACCAGGTGCCCGGCGCGTGCGACTCGACCGTCGAGATCGGCGAGCGCGTGCAGTCGTACGACGAGGTGTGGACGCACCGTGATCGCATGCCGATCTTCCCCGTGCCGGAGGAGCATTCGCAGGAGTCGTTCCTCGAGCAGGAGGTCGAGGCGGGGCTGGCGCGCCGGTTCCCGGACGGTCCGCCGGCCGAGTACGTCGAGCGCGCGAAGTACGAGCTGTCCGTCATCAACCAGATGGGCTTCCCGGCCTACTTCCTGGTGGTCGGCGACCTCATCGCGCACGCGCACGAGGTGGGCATCCGGGTCGGCCCCGGCCGCGGGTCCGCCGCCGGCTCACTGGTCGCGTACGCGCTGGGCATCACCAACATCGACCCCATCCCGCACGGCCTGCTGTTCGAGCGGTTCCTCAACCCCGAGCGCGTGTCGATGCCCGATATCGATATCGACTTCGACGACCGCCGGCGCGGCGAGATGGTGCGCTACGCGTCCGAGAAGTGGGGCGTCGACAAGGTGGCCCAGGTCATCACGTTCGGCACCATCAAGACCAAGGCCGCCCTCAAGGACTCTGCGCGGGTCCTGTTCGGCCAGCCCGGCTACTCGATCGCCGACCGGATCACCAAGGCGCTGCCGCCCCCGATCATGGCCAAGGACATCTCGGTCAGCGGCATCACGGACCCGAACCATGAGCGGTACAAGGAGGCCGTGGAGGTCCGGCAGCTGATCGAGACCGACCCGGACGTCAAGAAGATCTACGACATGGCGCTGGGCCTCGAGGGCCTGATCCGCAACGCCGGCGTGCACGCGTGCGCGGTGATCATGTCGTGCGACCCGCTCACCGATGCGATCCCGGTCTGGAAGCGCGCGCAGGACGGCGCCATCATCACCGGCTGGGACTACCCGTCGTGCGAGGCCATCGGCCTGCTCAAGATGGACTTCCTCGGTCTGCGCAACCTCACCGTGATCGGTGACGCGCTCGAGAACATCAAGCAGAACCGCGGCATCGACCTCGACATGGACACCGTGCCGCTCGATGACGCGACCACGTTCGAGCTCCTGTCGCGCGGCAACACCCTGGGCGTGTTCCAGCTCGACGGTGGCCCCATGCGGGACCTGCTGCGCCGTATGCAGCCCACCAAGTTCGAGGACATCGTGGCCGTCGGCGCTCTGTACCGGCCGGGTCCGATGGGTATGAACGCGCACAACGACTACGCCGACCGCAAGAACGGCCGGCAGCAGGTCAAGCCGATCCACCCGCAGCTCGAGGAGCCGCTCAAGGAGATCCTGGCCGACACCTTCGGGTTGATCGTGTACCAGGAGCAGATCATGCACATCGCGCAGAAGGTGGCCGGGTACAGCCTGGGCCAGGCCGACCTGCTGCGGCGCGCGATGGGTAAGAAGAAGAAGGCGATCCTCGACGAGGCGTACGGCGGCTTCCAGAAGGGCATGCTGGACAACGGCTTCTCGCAGGCGGCCATCACCGCGCTGTGGGACACCGTGCTCCCCTTCGCCGGCTACGCGTTCAACAAGTCGCACGCCGCCGCATACGGCCTGGTCTCGTACTGGACCGCGTACCTCAAGGCCAACTACCCTGCTGAGTACATGGCTGCGCTGCTCACATCCGTCGGAGACGACAAGGACAAGGCCGCCATCTACCTGTCCGACTGCCGCCGGCTCGGCATCACCGTGCTGCCGCCCGACGTCAACGAGTCGTTCCACAACTTCTCGTCGGTGGGCAAGGACATCCGGTTCGGGCTCGGGTCCGTGCGCAATGTGGGCACGAATGTGGTCGCGTCCATCGTCCGCAGCCGCACCGAGAAGGGCGACTACTCGTCGTTCTCCGACTACCTCGGCAAGATCGAGGTGGGCGCCTGCTCCAAGAAGGTCACCGAGTCCCTGATCAAGGCGGGCGCGTTCGACTCGATGCACCACCCGCGCAAGGGGTTGTTCCTGGTGCACAGCGACGCGATCGAGGCGGTGCTGTCCACCAAGAAGGCCGAGGCGGTGGGGCAGTTCGACCTGTTCGGGTCGATGGGCGACGACGCCGGGAACGAGGACGCGGCGACCGGGTTCGAGGACGTGTTCGCGGTCAAGATCCCCGACGAGGAGTGGGACGGCAAGCACAAGCTCGCGCTGGAGCGCGAGATGCTCGGCCTGTACGTGTCGGCCCACCCGCTGGACGGTGTCGAGCACGTGATCGCGGCGCAGACCGACACGCCGATCCCGGCCATCCTCGAGGGCGACATCAAGGACGGGAGCCAGGTCACCGTCGGCGGCATCCTGCAGGCGGTCAACCGCCGGGTCAACAAGAACGGCGCTCCGTTCGCCTCGGCACAGATCGAGGACCTGTCAGGTGGCATCGAGGTGTTCTTCTTCCCGCAGGCCTACGCGGCGTTCGGTGCCGAGGTGGTCGAGGACGCGGTGGTGCTGATCAAGGCGCGGGTCAACTTCCGCGACGACAAGATCACCCTCATCGCCAACGACATCGCCCCCATCGACCTGTCGCAGATCGGCGTCGCCAAGCCGCTCGCGCTCACCATGCCGACCCGCATCTGCACGCAGGACAAGGTGAGCCAACTCAAGCAGGTGCTCAGCCGGCACCCGGGTGCCTCGGACGTCCACGTCAAGCTGGTCAGCGGCGACAAGGCCACCACGCTCAAGCTCGACGACGCTCTCCGGGTGAACCCGACGTCCGCTCTGATGGGCGACCTCAAGGCGCTGCTCGGCCCGTCCTGCCTGGCCTGACCTTCGCCTGCGATGAGGCTGGTGATCTCCGACGACGGCCGGTCGGGTCGGCGTGATCGGGCTATCGGGCGGTCGTCGGGCGGGTAGCGTCCCGGCCATGGGAACGCAACCGTCGGTGCGGGGCGTCCAGCGCCGCGTGGCCGTGCTCAACAAGCGCTACACGAACCGGGTGCTCGGGCCGCTGTCGTACCGCATGCCGCCCCTGGCGGTGGTCGACCACGTGGGCCGCAAGACCGGTCGCCAGTACTCCACGCCGGTGGTGGCGGTCCTATCGGGCGGCCGCGCGTTCGTGCTGCTCAACTACGGGCCGGAGACGCAGTGGGTCAAGAACGTCCTGGCCGTGGGGGAGTACACCCTGCGCCGAGGCGGCCGCGCGGTGCGCGTCACGGGGACACGCGAGGTACCGAGCGACTCTCCGGAGGTTCCGGCGCTGCTGCGCCTCGCGGGCGCATGGCCGGTGCGGCCCGTGCTCGTCGGGGACGTGGTTACTTGACAGCCCACGTTCTGTGAGCCGCAGTTAAGGTATCGACACCGCGTACTGGCTGGAGAGGAGAGCTCTTATGCGCGATATTTTTCGTCACGGACCGATTCGTAAATCGTCCGCATTACTTCTTCGCATAAGTCAAAAATTTTTGTTTCGAAGTTCCAATAATTTGGGTCGCTGGGTAGGTTCGCATTCTCCCCGTGAGCGATCCTATTCCTAAGGCTGAGTAATCCTTCCAGTCTGTGCGAGTATTTGATAAATTCAGAGTCCTCTAGCCCAAGACTCACGAGGTTGCGCCTCAAAACCGTTGGCGTGAGGTTAGAGTCCGCAGAAGTGACCAGATTAATCGGGAGACTAACGGGCGTTCCCTGGAGTGCGAGTATATCGGTGATTAGCGCGGCATCGCGTTCAACTTGCCTCGCCCGATTTCCGCTAGGGTCGAATGGATCACCCACGTCGCTGGACCTGTGTCGCTTGAATCGCTCGGACAGGGTGGCGGCCGACAAGGTTTGTTTTGCATCCGATACGGCGATCCTGCAATCGTTGATCGTCGTCGCATATTGCACCAATGCAAACCTTATAAAACCCTCAAGATGAGCGTAAAGTAAAAGTAATAGCGCACGCCTACGGCAGGCATCACCTGACTTTCCGGAACCGGATGTGCTTAGGTTCCGTAAATTCCTGATCTCGTCGCGTCGCCACGTTAGGTCATCTTCTAGGGCGGCCCGTACCTGTGCTGCTCGTGCGCCGGTAGACATCTGAGTCCTAGAGGGCGGACTCAAAGCGGCTACCAAAGAACTCGATCCGATCGCGGTGCTGTTGTGCTGTATTCTTGCCGCCGCCGGTGAACGCGCGCAGATCTGGATCCGTCTTAGCATCGAAGATCGCAGCGCCCAAAACTCTCATTTGTTGATCATCTGATACATCGAGTTTATGTAGTACACGCTGGAGTCCCAGGGCGATTCCCTCGTAGTGGTAGATGGCAAACTGGCCGATGATCGTGCCACGTGTGTTCACAGATCCGAACAGCGAAGTCCCTACGCGGCTGTCTAGTTCTGCTGCGCGCTTCAGGGTGGCGAAAGTTTTTTCAAACGTGTCAAGGTCAGAACCCATATCGAATACGTCGGCGCCAACGCCTTCCGGTGCAGAAGCCGCTTCCATGTATTCGGTGAGGAAGTCACCTACTGCTTTTTTGTACTTCGCATTCCATTTCAAGAATGCAAAGAATCGCAAGGTGAGCTCTTCGTTGAAACGACGCTCCAGCTGACTGTCGGATATTATGCTAATGCAATATTCGAAACTCGGTGTTTTGGCCAAGCGCCGCAAGAGGTCGTTGAAGTGCGGACTCAGTAGCCGGATTGTGCAGTTGCGAATCTCTTGCTGTTCGAGAGGTTCGCCGCCAGAGTTGAGTCTCTTAAACATGTAGTACCGCAGTCGGACATCGCTCTCCTTACGGAGTATTTCTGCGCGGATGAAATTGCGCTTAAGTCGTCGCTCAAGTGCGGCCGGAAGACTCGTGTAGGTGTGGCCATTTAGCTCTTCTACAATGTCGCAGTCTTCCAGCTTTAAGGGTTCGCGGTTTGGAAGCAGCCCCCGGAAGTTGAGATAGGACGAGATTCGTTGAAGACCGTCTATCAATTCATAGACGTTCTCCTCGGTCTCCATCAGGAATATGGGCGGGACCGGTAGCTCTAGAATTAGCGTCTCGATAAAGCGAGATTGCGCCCCGGGGGTCCACCTGAACAATCGCTGATACTCGGGCTGGATGATGAGCTCGCCCGACTTATACATGTCTGCGAGCTCGTTGAATGACAAATCGAGCTGGCGCGTCCTGATTGCCGATACTTTGCCGTCGACAGCGTCGATCAACTGAATATCAGTCGTCGGATTGCTCGCAGTTGTCATCTGCAGTCCCTCCCTGGCCCGGCCCTAGCTTTGTACTACGAAGCCTAGCCTGATTAGAGATGCTGCGCGGGAGGGTTGTTACGGGTGCCCATGACGACGCTAGCGACGTGTGCGTGCGGCGCGCAGCGCCCACCAGGCGACGACGGTGACGCCGGTCGCCCCGAGCACGGCGGGCGCGGCCGAGGTGACCCCGGCCAGGGCGGTGAGCGTGAGGATCACGATCAGGGCCACCACCCCGACGACCAGCGCCTCGACCTTGTACCGCGGCCACCGCACACCGAAGACATCGACCGAATCCGAGATCCGGCGAGCCGGTGATGTCGATGTGGGCAGTGCCGTCATAGTGTTCACTGTACGCCTTGAATCAGGGTTTCGGGTAGCCGAATTTCAAGTGGTACATCGGGGCGTGGGAGAATCGCCTGGTGTTGCGCTGGACTACCGCAGGAGAATCACACGGCCCCGCCCTCGTGGCGATCGTCGAGGGCATGGTCGCCGGTGTCGAGGTCACGACCTCGGACATCGCGTTCCAGCTCGCCCGTCGACGACTGGGCTACGGTCGCGGCGCGCGGATGAAGTTCGAGGCCGACCAGGTGACCCTGCTCGGCGGTGTCCGGCACGGACGCACGCAGGTCGGGCCGATCGCCATCCAGGTCGGTAACACCGAGTGGCCCAAGTGGGAGCAGGTCATGGCGGCCGACCCCGTCGACCCGGCCGTACTCGCCGACGTCGCGCGCAACGCGCCGCTGACCAGGCCCCGGCCCGGACACGCCGACTTCGCCGGCATGCTCAAGTTCGGCTTCGACGACGCGCGCCCCGTGCTCGAGCGCGCCAGCGCCCGCGAGACGGCCGCCCGGGTGGCCGCCGGCACCGTCGCCCGCAACTTCCTGCGGCAGGCGGCGGGTGTCGAGGTGCTCAGCCACATCGTGTCGATCGGCGCGTCGGAGCCGTACACGGGTCCCACCCCGACCATCGATGCCCTGCCCCGGATCGACGAGTCGCCCGTGCGCGCGTTCGATCCCGAGGCCGAGGCGGCGATGATCGCCGAGATCGAGGCCGCCAAGAAGGATGGCGACACCCTCGGCGGCGTCGTCGAGGTCGTGGCCACCGGCCTGCCGGTGGGCATCGGCTCGTTCACCGCCGGTGACACGCGCCTCGACGCCCGGCTCGCGAGCGCGCTGATGGGCATCCAGGCGATGAAGGGCGTCGAGATCGGCGACGGCTTCGCCACCGCGCGCCGCCGCGGCAGCGTCGCGCACGACGAGATCCTGCCGGGTCCCGACGGTGTCCTGCGGTCCAGCAACCGCGCGGGCGGGCTCGAGGGCGGCATGACCAACGGCGAGGCGCTGCGCGTGCGGGTCGCCATGAAGCCGATCTCGACGGTGCCGCGCGCGCTGCGCACCGTCGACATGCAGACCGGCACCGAGGCGGTGGCGATCCACCAGCGCAGCGACGTGTGCGCGGTACCCGCTGCGGGCGTGGTCGCCGAGGCGATGGTCGCGCTGGTGCTTGCGCAGGCGGTGCTGGAGAAGTTCGGCGGCGACTCGCTCGCCGAGACGGCGGCGAACGCGGCGCGGTACCGAGCCCATGTCGAGGCCCGGCTCGCGCGGCACACGATCGACGAGCCGCGTCCGGACGAGGAGGGCTATCCCGGCGCCGAGGCCTACCCCACCGAGGTGGGACTCGAGATGGACCCCGAGGCGGGGTTCGAGACCTACCCTTCGGAGGCGGGGTAGCAGGTGGATCAGGCACCGACCGCGATCCTGATCGGGCCGCCGGGAGCCGGGAAGACGACGATCGGGAAGCGGCTCGCGAAGGTGCTGCGGGTGCAGTTCATCGACGTCGACTCGGAGATCGTGCGGCGCGAGGGTCGCAGCATCGGGGACATCTTCTCGACCGAGGGAGAGCCTCGGTTCCGGCAGATCGAGGAGGACGTCGTCGCGGACGTCGTGGCCCACCAGACCGGCGTCATCTCGCTGGGTGGCGGGGCCATCCTGTCGTCCCGCACCCGCGAGCTGCTGAGCGCCTACCAGGTGGTCTATCTCGAACTGACCGTCGACGAGGGGATCAAACGTACCGTCGGGTCCGGGCGGCCGCTGCTGGCCGGCGACGACCCGGCGGCGAAGTACCGCGCCCTGATGGCGCATCGCGCGCCCATCTACCGTGACCTCGCCACCATCCGGGTCTCGACGGTCGGCCGTGCGCCCGCATCGGTGGTCCGGCAGGTGCAGCGGCGGCTCAAGGACACAGAACCCGGCCGGGTGCGCCGGGGCCCGTGGCCCAAGCTGCCCGCGGTGTTGCGCAGCCCCGGCAGCAAGAGTGGTTCGGGTAGGAACAGGACGGAGTGAGATGAGCGACGACCAGGTGACGACCGGTGACCGGGCGGCCGAGCCCGTGCGGGTGCGGGTGAACGCGGCCAGCCCGTACGACGTGATCATCGGGCGCGGGCTGCTCGACGAGACCGTCGACGCCGCCGACGGTGCCGGCACGCCGTCGGGCGGCCCGCGCGCGTCCAAGGCGGCGATCTTCTACCAGCCGCCGCTCAAGGAGACGGCCGAAGTGCTCCGGAAGCGCCTGGAGGAGCGGGGGATCGACGCGCATCGCATCGAGCTCCCGGACGCCGAGGCGGGCAAGGACCTTCAGGTCGCCGGCTTCTGCTGGGAGGTGCTCGGCCGGATCGGGCTCTCGCGGCAGGACGTGATCTACAGCCTCGGCGGCGGCGCCGCCACCGACCTCACCGGCTTCGTGGCCGCCACCTGGATGCGCGGCGTGCCCGTGGTGCACGTCCCCACCACGCTGCTGGCGATGGTCGACGCCGCGGTCGGGGGCAAGACCGGCATCAACACCGACGCGGGCAAGAACCTGGTGGGCGCGTTCTACGAGCCGCGCGCCGTGATCGTCGACCTCGCGACGCTGGAGACGGTGCCCCGCAACGAGATCGTGGCCGGCATGGCCGAGGTCATCAAGACCGGCTTCATCGCCGACCCGGTGATCCTCGACCTCGTCGAGGCCGACCCGGAGGCCGCGCTCGACCCCACCGGCCCCGTCCTTCCGGAGCTGGTGCGCCGCTCCATCGAGGTCAAGGCGAAGGTGGTCTCCGCGGACCTCAAGGAGTCGTCGCTGCGCGAGATCCTCAACTACGGCCACACCCTCGGCCACGCCGTCGAGCGCCGCGAGCGGTACCGCTGGCGCCACGGCGCCGCGGTCTCGGTGGGGCTGGTGTACGCCGCCGAGCTGGGCCGCCTCGCCGGCCGCCTCGACGACGAGACCGCCGACCGGCACCGTCGGGTCCTCGAGTCGGTGGGGTTGCCCACCAGCTACGACGCCGACGCGTTCGGCCAACTGCTGGAGGGCATGGGTAAAGACAAGAAGAACCGCGCGGGCATGCTGCGGTTCGTGGTGCTCGACGGCCTCGCGAAGCCCGGCCGGCTGGAGGCGCCCGACCCGTCGCTGCTGGTCGCGGCGTACTCCGCCGTCGCCAAGGAGGGCACGACGCCGGACGGCACCGTCCTGCTCTGATCGTTCCTGCGAGGGCTCACCGCTCCGGCTGTCCACGTCGGCTGACGCGGCCAGATTTCGCTCCCGCGCCCGGATGTTTGGGCGCGGGAGCAGTTTTCGGACGCGTGAGGCCATCAGTCACGGCAGGCCGATGAGGTCGGCGGTGCGCTCGACGGCGTAGGCGAAGAACTCGTCCGCCGGGTCGAGGGTGTTCGCGAACTGGCCGAACAGCTCGAAGCTCACCATGCCGTACAGCTGCGTCCAGGCGATCAGCCCGCGGGCCATCACCCGGGGCGACGTGCCGGGGGCCACGATGTCGCTGATAAGACGCACCTGCCGCTCCAGCTCCGCGCCGAGCGGCCCGTCCACGCCCGCGTCCATCGTGGCCTCGGCCGCGATCCGAGCGATCACCACGGCGCTGCGCGCCGCCGCCGCGATGGTGGCGTCCGGCGCCCGGTAGCCGGGGACCGGGGAACCGTAGATCAGCGCGTACTCGTGCGGGTTCGCGCGCGCCCACGCGCGCAGCGCATCCGCGCAGGCCCGCCACCGGGCGCGGGGCTCGTCACCGTCGTCCACGGCGCGCTCGAGCGCCTCGCCGACCGCGTCGTAGGCGTCGGTGATCAGCGCCGTGAGCAGTTCATCGCGGCTCGGGAAGTACCGGTAGATGGCCGACGACACCATGCCCAGGTCCCGCGCCACCGCGCGCAACGAGAGTTGGGCGGCGCCTGCATCGGCGAGCTGTCGGCGCGCACTCGCCTTGATCTCCTCGGTCAGCTCGGCGCGGGCCCGTTCGCGGGCCGTCATGGAGGCGTTCACCCAGCCGATTGTGCCACTGATCTGAAACAAGAGCACTGCTCTTGACAAATCTCATCGGCGGGGCGGATCATTGCCTTCAGAGCGAGAGCACCGCTCTCGAAATTCGAAGGGAGTCCACCGTGACCGACAAGACCAATGCTCCGGGCCAGGGCACGACGGCGATGAACAACGCGGTGGGTTGGCTTGCCTGCCATGGTGTCTCGCTGATGGGCAGCCGTCAGCTCGCGGTGCGCGGCCGTACCTCGGGGCAGTGGCGCACCACGCCCGTCAACCCCCTGGCGCTCGACGGACGGCGCTACCTCGTCGCGCCCCGCGGCGTCACGCAGTGGGTGCGCAATATGCGCGTCGCAGGCGGAGGTGAGCTGCGGCTCGGTCGCCGGGCCGAGGCGTTCACCGCCACCGAGTTGCCGGATGCCGATAAGGTGCCCGTCCTGCGCGAGTACCTGCGCAAGTGGCGGTGGGAGATCGGCGCATTCTTCCCCGGGCTCGCGGTGGACAGTGACGACGCGACGATCGCCGCCGCGGCGCCCCGGTACCCGATCTTCGTGATCTCGGCGGCCTGATCCGACGCCTGTCCAACATGTGCACCGTTCCGTCGGCCCCCGGGGCCGACGGAACGGTGCACATGTTGGACACTCAGCGAAGCCGGGGGACCGACGGAACGGTGCACATGTTGGAACAGCGGGGGCTACCTACGTGGCCAGCTCGGCGTCGAACGCGGCAGACGTCATCACGTCGGCCTGGGTGGGGAACACCTTGTCGAGCAGGACGCGCTGCACCTCGGGGTCGGGATCGGCGACGCAGTCCGAGAGCACGATGATCCGGTAGTCGTCGTCGGCGGCGACGCGCAGCGTCGACAGCACGACCCCGCTGGTGGCGATGCCGGTCAGGACGAGGGTCTGGATGTGGCCGGCGCGCAGGATCTCCCGCAGCGGCGTGGATCCGAACGCGCCGACCCGCGCCTTGATGACGACCGGCTCGTTGCCGACCGCCGCGATGCGGGGGTCGAACTGCGACTCCGGGCTGCCCTGCAGCATCGACCCGCTGCCGATCACGCGGGCGAAGGCCTTGTTGTTCTGCGACACCTCGGGGTAGCCGGCCTGGAAGGCGGTGCCCACCAACACGACGTGGACGCCGGCCCTGCGTGCGGCCTGTTCCGCGGCGGCGGTGTGGGTGATGACGGTGCCGGCCGACGCGCTCAGCTCGGACACGATCCCCTGCTGCATATCCATCACCAGCAGCGCGGTGTGCGCGGGATCGAGAGCGGGCCGGGCGCCGGAGGCGGCGGCGCGCGTGGGGGCGGCGACGGTGATCGTCGCGGTGGAGGCGGCGGTGGTGGTGGATCCGCCGCACGCCGCGACCAGCGTGGCTACCAGTGCGAGCGCGGCGGCGATCCGGGCCCTGCGGGACGACGTCGGAACGGTGGTCATGAGGACCTGTCTCTCTGGGCCCGGTCGCGGGTCAGCGTTCGGCGACGCCCGTCAGCCGCCCGCGGGCGGTGACGGGTGCGGTGATGGACGAGAGGACGATGCGCGGCCGGGCGCGGTCGATCGGCGCCCCGCCGTGGGCCAGCGCCTCGCCGTCTTCGGTGGTCAGGGCGAACAGCTCGAACGTGTAGCGGTGTGGCCCATGGCCTTTCAACGGTTCCGGGCCGTGATAACCGCGGCCGACGGTGGACCTGAGGATCCGCACGCCCGCCGCGGGCGCTCGCGCCGAGAGTGCGCCCGGCGGCAGGTGACCGGCCACGTCGAGCCGCGCGGGGTCGATGAGTGCGAGGCAGTGCACGGCCGGCGTGGGCAGGATCGGGGCATCGAGGTCCTCGACGGCCAGCAGTAGTGCCGTCGTCTCGGGCGGCGGTGCGCTCCAGGTCAGGTCGGGCGAGACGTCCAGCCCGCCGACTCGCTTGCCGGCGTGCTCGTGCGGGATGGTCCCGCCGTGCTCGAAGCGGCTGCTCGTCACCGTCAACAGGTCGGGGCCCTGTAGGCCGGGCAGGTTCCACGCCGAGCGCGCATCGCGTGCCCGCTGGTTGCGCAGCAGCGTGCCGAGGAGTGTCACAGTCGTCTCGCCATCCGTTCGATCAGTGGTGCCGCGGTCATGAGCTGGTCGAGCTCGACGGGGCTGAAGTCCCCTGACAGGGCCCGGGCCAGCTGCTGGGTGCGGGCGTTCTGCTTGTCCTCGAGCACTCGTCGCCCGGCCGGGGTGATCGACAGGACGGACCTGCGCCCGTCGTCGGGATCGCGATCGCGGTGCACCAGGCCGCGCGTCTCGAGCGCGCCGAGCGTCGCACCCATGGACTGCACGCTGATCTGCTCCGCTGCGGCGAGAGCGGTGACCGTGGTCGCGCCCCCGCGATCGAGGCGCTTGAGGGCCGACACCTCGGAGAGGCTCGGCGCGCCCTCGCCCCTGCTCAGTCGGAGCACGCGCAGGCACAGGCCGATGCTCGAATACAGCGCGGCGGCGACATCGTCGACGTCGGGGCTGGGGGGCATGCGCCAAGGCTAGCATTACAAGTTTCGCCTACCAAGTCTGTACTTGGTATCTGCGGTCGCGCGGGCTCGGCCGCTCCGCCCCGATCAGTCGACGAGGCATCGCAGGCCGGGATGGGCGCCGCCAATTACGCTCAGCGTCGCCTGGATGTCCTTGTGCACGTCCACCGTTCGCGCGGCGCGGTGCGTGATCACCGCGTTCGCGACCAGGGGCCAGACCTCGTGGCGGATCTGCCGCCGGATCGACCGGGCGCCGTACGCCGGGTCGAAGCCGTCCCGCACGAGCAGCGGTGCGACCGCGTCGTCGACCGACAGCCGCACACCGCGTCTGGCGGACGCCGCAGCGAACCGGCCGAGCTCGTGGCGGGCGACCTGCACTGCGGCGTCGGGCGTGAGCTCCTCGAAGAGCGTCACCACGTCGATGCGGTTGCGGAACTCCGGATCGAAGAACGCCGTGATCGCGCGCTCGGAGATCCGGTCGAGACGGCGCTCGAGCCGCCGCTCGACCCGACCGCCGACCGCCGCCGGGGAGCGGCGAGCGAGCGCACGGCCGGCGCGGTGCCACGGCGTCACCTGCTCGGCGCGCAGCTCACGGCTGCCCAGGTTGGAGGTCAGGAACACGAGGCAGTTACGGAAGTCGTACTTCTGCTGGCCGTTGGCCAACGTGAGCAGGCCGCGATCGAGGACGTGCAGCAGCGCACGGATCACGGTGGTGTGCGCCTTCTCCACCTCGTCGAACAGGACGATTCCCGGCATGGAGACGGTGCCCTCCACCTGCGAGCGGTCGAAGACGCTGAGCCCCTCCTTCGAACCGGCGTAGCCGGGCGGCGCGCCCGCGAACGACGCGGCGTAGTGCTCCTGCGCCATCGCGGACATGTCCACCCGGCAGAAGTCGTCGGGTCCGGTGCGCAGCGCGGACGCGAGCTGCCGGACGATCTCCGTCTTCCCCGTCCCGGTCGGCCCCACCAGGAGGTGGCTCGCCAGCGGCCGCGTGCGGTCGTTCAGTCCGGCCTGCACCACGGACAGGGTGGTAAAGATCGCGTCGATCGCGTTGTCCTGGCCGAAGATGTTGGCGCGCAGCTGTTTCTCGATGCGAGCCGCGTCGATGCGGCCGACGGAGGCCGCGGCGAAGTCGGCGTCGGTGGGGCGATCGGGCGGCCTGGGTCGGCCGCCGGGGGCAGCTGCGCCCTCGGCGGCCAGCCGGTCGGTGATGAACGGCACCGTCAGGCCTCGCGGGTCTTCTCCGTGGGCAGCGAGCCGACGGGGCACTCGGCGACGCCGACGGTGTCGCGGGTGAACGACTCGACCTGCTCCCGCGCCGCCTCGGCGTCGGTCACCCACAGCTTGTAGAAGTCGAACGGACACTCCGCCACGCCCTTGTCGCCCTCGCCGGCGGCGTGGATACCCGTGTAGCCGCGGTGGAGGATCTTGAACAGGTGGTTCTGGGACTGGTCATGTCTGCGGGCGTCGCGGATCGCCGACACCGACAGCTGCGCGTACTGGATGCCGTACTCCTCCTCGCCGGTCTCGCCCAGCGTCCGGCCGTCGAAGCCGATGATCGACGAGTGCCCGAAGTACGAGTAGACACCGTCGAAGCCGGCGGCGTTGGCGACCGCGACGTACACGTTGTTCGCCCACGCCATCGCCTTGGCCATCAGCACCTGCTGCTCCTTCGCCGGGTACATGTACCCCTGGCAGCGCACGACCAGCTCGGCTCCCTTCATCGCGCAGTCGCGCCAGATCTCGGGATAGTTGCCGTCGTCGCACACGATGAGCGAGATCTTCAGGCCCTTGGGTCCCTCGACGACGTACGTCGAGTCGCCGGGGTACCACCCCTCGATCGGCGCCCACGGGATGATCTTGCGGTACTTCTGCACGATCTGGCCCTGACTGTCGATCAGGATCAGGGTGTTGTACGGCGGCTTGTGCGGGTGATCCTCGTGCTGCTCGCCGGTGATGGAGAAGACGCCCCAGGTGCCCGCCTTCCGGCAGGCCTCCGAGAAGATCCGCGTCTCCTCGCCGGGGATCGCCGCGGCGGTCGCGTACATCTCGTCGGGGTCGTACATGATGCCCTGCGTCGAGTACTCGGGGAAGACCACGAGGTTCATGCCGGGCAGCCCGGACTTCATGCCGACGAGCATGTCGGCGATCCTGTGGCAGTTGTCGATCACCTGCTCGCGGGTGTGTAGGCGGGGCATCTTGTAGTTGACGACGGCGACCCCGACGGTGTCGGGACTGGAGGAGATGTCTCCGTGGCGCATGGTGGACTCCTTTCGACACCCCCACGATAATACCGATTCGGGATTATCCCCGATCGGTACGAGGAGCGGCCGGAAGTCGGTGCGATCAGCCGAGTTCGGCGACGAGCGAGTCCCACACGCTCCGGCCCGTGTCCGACATCGTGAGCACTACGCTGCGGCGGTCCGTCGGGGCCGGGCGGCGATACGCGAGGTTGCGCTCGACGAGTCGGTCGACCAGTCGGGTCGTGGAGGACGGTGTCGTGCCGGTACGTGCGGCGATCTCGCCGACGGTGGCGCCGTCGACGTCGGCCAGCAGCCGCAGGGCGCGGAAGTGCTCGATCGTCAGGTCGTGGCGCGCGAGGACCGGCGTCAACACGCGCATGATCAGGTCGTCCGCCGCTGCGACAGCGGCGAGTGCGCTGCGTACCGCATGCTCCGTCATGCCGACTCCTGCGATCTCGGGTCCGTCCAGACCGGTCTCGGCCCGAACGGTCCTCACCGTAGTCGGGTCGGCCGAATGGCACGAACCGGCGCGGTGTGGTCCGATCGACCGATACGACTTCACGTACGGCGAGCGGATGCGGATGAGCGGATTCACTGTGGGGCTGCTCTACCCGATGCAGGGTCCGGCGGGGCTGTTCGGCCCGTCCTGCCTGTCGTGTTCGATCCTGGCTGCCGACGACATCAACCGGCGCGGCGGGATGTTCGGACGCGAGGTGGTACTCCGGCCCATCGACGCCGCGGCCGGCGTGGAGCGCGTGGTCCGCGAGGTCGAGGGGTTGATCGCCCGGCGCGAGATCGACGCCGTCGTCGGTTGGCACACCTCCGACGTGCGCAGCGCGCTGTCGGCGCGGCTCGGGCTGCGGGTCCCGTACGTGTACACGGCGCTCTACGAGGGCGGTGAGTCGACGGCGGGCGTGTTCCTCACGGGCGAGACCCCGGACGCGCAGATCCGGCCGGCCCTGCGGTGGCTGCGACACGAGCGCGGCATCACGGACTGGTACATCGTGGGCAGCGACTATCTCTGGGCGCGCGGAAGCGCCCGCGCATCCGTCGGGTTCGTGACGTCCCTCGGCGGGCGGGTGGTGCGCGTGCGGTTCGTCCCGCTGGGGACCGCGGACTTCGACGCCGTGATCGAGGACATCGGCCGCTCGGGGGCGCAGGGGGTGCTGATGCTGCTGCTCGGGCAGGACGCGGTCGTGTTCAACCGTGCTTTCGCCGCGGCCGGGCTGACGGCCCGCACCACCAGATTCGCGCCGCTCATGGACGAGCACATGCTCATGGCCTCCGGTGCCGACGCGACGACGGACCTCTACGCCGCCGCCGGCTTCTTCGGGTCGGTCGTGACCCCGGAGACGATGGAGTTCGGCTCGCGGTACTTCGGCCGCTTCGGCCGCGCCGCCTGTCCGCCGACGTCGATGGGGGAGTCCTGCTTCGAGGGCATGCTGCTGCTCGAGGCGCTGCTGTGCACCGCGGGCAGCGCCGAACTCGTCGACGTGCTGCGCCGCGCCCCGCAGGTCCGGTATGAGGGGGCCCGGGGCAGTATGACGCTCCGGGGCAGCCACACCCGGCAGGCGGTGTACCTGGCGCGAGCGGACGGGTGCGACTTCGATGTGATCGATCGACTCTGACGTCATCGGTCCACGCCGAGGCCCGGATCGGCCGGTCCCGGCGGTGGACTTCGGTCGCTGTCGTAGCGGACAACTACCGTGGACGCCATGGCCGACATCCACGCCGCGCGCCGCGCCGCAGCCAGGCAGGCAGCCCGGGAGGCTGCCGGCACCCCAGCCGACGGTGCCGGTGCCTTCCTCGTCACCGACCTCACCAACATCCGATACCTGTCGGGCTTCACCGGCTCCAATGCCGCTCTGCTGCTCGGCGCCGTGCCTCGCGACGACGTGATCGCCACCGACGGCCGCTACACCACCCAGATCGTCGCGCAGGCGGGCGACCTCCCGGCGGTGATCGAGCGCGACTGCGCCGGGGCCCTGCTGGGCCGCGTCCCGACCGACCGCGTCGCGTTCGAGGCCGACGCGATGACGGTGGCGGAGCACACCAGACTGGCGAAGGTCGGTCCGGTGCTCCTTCCCACCCGCGGCGTCGTCGAGCGACTCCGGGAGGTCAAGGACCCGGGCGAGATCGAGCTCATCGCGCGGGCGTGTGCGATCAGTGACGAGGCCCTTGCCGCCCTGATCGCGGCAGACGGTATCCGCGCCGGCCGCACCGAGGCGCAGGTCGCGCGCCATCTGGAGAACCTCATGTACGACCGCGGCGCCGAGGACACGGCGTTCGAGACCATCGTGGCGTCCGGGTCGCACTCGGCGATTCCGCACCACCGGCCCACCGACGCGGTGCTGGCGACCGGTGACTTCGTCAAGATCGACTTCGGCGCCCGGTACGCCGGCTACCACGCCGACATCACCCGCACCTTCGTGCTCGGCGAGCCCGCGGCCTGGCAGCGCGAGATCTACGGTCTCGTCGCGCACGCCCAGCAGGCCGGACGCGAGGCGCTCGCGCCGGGCGCTGGGACCCGCGACGTGGACGGTGCGGCGCGCGCCGTCATCGCCGCGGCGGGGTACGGAGACCGCTTCGTCCACGGGCTGGGACACGGCGTCGGACTGCAGATACACGAAGCGCCGTCGGTCGGCGCGCTGGGCACCGGTACACTGTCGGACGGTGCCGTGGTCACCGTCGAGCCGGGTGTGTACCTCCCGGGGCGTGGCGG
This sequence comes from Tsukamurella soli, assembly GCF_039541155.1. Lineage (NCBI taxonomy): Bacteria > Bacillati > Actinomycetota > Actinomycetes > Mycobacteriales > Tsukamurellaceae > Tsukamurella > Tsukamurella soli. Next base: position 150,411 of record NZ_BAABFR010000001.1, on the reverse strand, counting down.
GGTTCGCATCGAGGACACACTCGTCGTCCGGGCCGCGGGCCCGGAGCTGCTGACCCGCACCGGCAAAGACCTGATCACACTCTAGGAGAATCGACTCGTGGCGACTACCGCTGACTTCAAGAACGGCCTCGTCCTCAACCAGGAGGGGCAGCTCTGGCAGATCACCGAATTCCAGCACGTCAAGCCGGGCAAGGGCCCTGCATTCGTGCGTACCAAGCTGAAGAACGTGCTGTCCGGAAAGACCGTCGACAAGACCTTCAACGCGGGCGTCAAGGTCGAGACCGCGACCGTCGACCGGCGGGATTTCACGTACCTGTACAACGACGGCTCCGACTACGTCTTCATGGACGGCGAGACGTACGACCAGATCACCGTGACACCCGCGACCGTCGGCGACGGCAGCCGCTTCCTGCTCGAGAACATGCCGGTGCAGATCGCGATGCACGAGGGGGCGCCGCTGTACGTCGAGCTCCCCGTCACCGTCGAGCTCCTGGTGCAGCACACCGACCCGGGTCTGCAGGGCGACCGCAGCACCGGCGGCAACAAGCCCGCCACGCTCGAGACCGGCGCCGAGATCCAGGTCCCCCTGTTCATCAACACGGGCGACAAGCTGAAGGTCGACTCGCGCGACGGCAGCTACCTCGGCCGCGTCAACTCCTGACGGCCGCTGGTGACCAATCAGGACGACCGCGCCCCGCGTAAGAAGCTGGGCGCGCGCCACAAGGCCCGTCGGCGTGCCGTGGACCTGCTGTTCGAGGCCGAGGCCCGCGGGGTCACCGACCTGCCGGGCCTGATCGCGGAGCGTACCGAGTTGGCCGCCGGCGACGAGTCGATGCCGCCCGTGAGCGGCTATACCGAGACGCTGGTCACGGGCGTGGGTGTCGACCGGACGCAGCTCGACTCGGTGATCGGCTCGCACCTGCAGCAGTGGACGCTGCAGCGGCTGCCGGCGGTCGACCGGGCGATCCTGCGCGTCGCCGTGTGGGAGCTGTTCAATGCCGCGGACGTGCCGCCCGCGGTGGCGGTGGACGAGGCTGTCGAGCTCGCGAAGGAGCTCTCGACCGACGAGTCGCCGTCGTACATCAACGGCGTGCTCGGGCGCATCGCCACACTGGCGCCGCAGGTGCGCGCGGCCGCCGCGGCGACGTCACAGCGCGCAGCGAGCGGGCCCGAGCCGGCCTGACAGCGCCGGAGCCCGCCGTCAGGTCAGCTCGGCCGCGAGTGCCTGCGCATTGAGTAGCGACAGGGCCGCGATGGACGCCATCGGGTGCACCCCCGCCGCGCTGGGCAGCATCGACCCATCGGCGACCACCACGTTGGGCACGTCCCACAGCGCGCCGACCGGGTCGGCGACCGAGTGCCGGTCGGACGAGCCCATCCGGGCGGTGCTCATCCCGCCGAGCGACCCCAGGGCCAGCTCGCCGGGGCCGTAGCCGGCCTGGTGTTCGCCGGTCAGGAAGGCGTCGCGCGACTGGACGCCGGGTACGTAGTCGCTACCCCACTGGTGGCCGGTGAAGATCCGCCGCGCGCCCGCCCCCTCGAGGATCCGCACCGCGGTGTCGAGCCCCGCCCGCACGTGCGGCCGGTCGGCGTCGGCCAGCGTGTAGCGCACCGTCGGCTCGCCCGACCGGTCGAAGCCCACCTCGCCGGATCCGCGGTCGCGGGTCACGACCCGCACGTGCGAGAGGTGCGGCAGCTGCCGCATCACGTTCAGATGCTCGTTCGCGCCGCGCCAGGGGGCGAACGACGCGCTCATCGCGGGCGTCGCGGGCACCGTCTCGTACAGCACCCCGAAGCCCTCGCCGTCGAGATCGGCGTGGTCGTCGCAGTAGCGGGCCGTCATCGTTCCCGACCAGGGCCGCACCACCTGCTCGAACACCCCGAACGCCGTCGCCGTGGGGTGCAGGTGCAGGTGCTTGCCCACGTGCATGCCACCGATCGCCGACCGATGCAACAGCGCGGGGGTCTGGAACGCGCCGCCCGCCACGACCACGGCACGGCAGCGCACCGTCAGCCACGACCCGCCGGATGTGCGGGCGACCACCGCGGTCGCGCGCCCGTCGCGGACCTCGATCGTTCGCGCGGACGTGCCGGTGACGATCCGTGCGCCGCGCCGCTCGGCGTCCCGTAACCACGTCTGCGCGGCCGTACGCTTCGCCCCGAGCCGGCAGCCCAGCCCGCAGCGGCCGCACTCCTCGCCCTGGTCGCAGTCGTCCACCGCGCGCTCGACGGTACGGGTGGACAGGCCGAGCGCTGCGCACCCCGCGTCCAGCAACTCGTCCCGCGCCGACGGCCGCGACTCGGAGTCGGTCACCCCCAGCCGCCGCCACACCGCGTTCAGCGCGGCGTCGAAGTCGTCGCCCATCGTCAGGCCACGGTCGGCCCAGTCGGCGCGCACGGCGTCCGACGGGCGGTAGCAGCCGGCGTATCCGATCACGCTCCCGCCGCCCAGGCACTGCCCGGACAGCAGGGTCGTCTGCGCGTCGTCGCTCACGAAGGGGCTCGACGCATACAGGTTGAGCAGGGCGTCGTACTCGGTGGATGCGAAGTCGGGAGCGGCGAGGTAGTCGCCGCGCTCGAGCACCATGACGTCCAGGCCGGCCTCGGCGAGCGTCGCGGCCGCGGCCGCCCCGCCGGGGCCGGAGCCCACCACCACGACGTCGCAGCCTGCGGTCGCGTCCACCTCGAACCGGGTCGGCGACAGCGGCTTGACCGCCCGCAGCGCGCGGCCCCGCAGGCGCTTGCGGGGCGGCGGTGGCGGGAACCCGATGGCCTCCCACACGGGGGAGTAGCCGGACGATCCCGGCGCCACGTAGTACGACATGATCGCGATGGTGCGCAGCCGCTTGAACAGCGTGCGCTTGGCGGGGAAGCGGGACCGGGACAGATCCACCAGCACCCGCTCGCGCTCGGCCCGCGACAACTCGGCGAACGTGCGTCCGCGGGTGCCCAGGACCGTGGTCGCGAACAATCGGCTGCCCCATGTCGACAACAGGTTCCCCAGACCGTCGTCCTGGCCGAGTCTCGGGGTGGGCCCGATCAGCGATACGGCCACGTCGACGGTGCCCACCGCGGTCGCGGCCGGGATCGCGACACCGTCGCCGGGCGCGAAGGCGTCGACGATGGCGGCGAGGGTCTCGCGCTGCGCGGTGTTCAGTTCCATGGCCTACAGAACGTACTGGTAGGCTTCCGGGCGCATCAAGGCATCCTTTGTGGTCCGTCCGGTGAGGCGGAATGAGCCGTCCGGTGAGGCGGAGAAGGAGGTCTCGAATGGCTCGAGAGCTCATGTCTGCGGCTGACGTGTCGCGGACCATTGCGCGCATCGCGCATCAGATCATCGAGAAGACGGCGCTGGACTCGGGCGGACCCGTCGACGACGGGGGTGAGCCTCCCGTGCGGGTGGTGGTCTTCGGCATCCCCAGCCGCGGCGCGGTACTCGCCGATCGGCTCGTCGCCGACATCGCGGAGTTCACCGGCGTCGCCGTGCCCTGCGGGCGGCTCGACATCACCCTGTACCGCGATGACCTCCGGCACAAGCCGCACCGGCCCCTCGAGCGCACCACGGTGCCCGACGGCGGCATCGACGGCGCGCTCGTGATCCTGGTCGACGACGTGCTCTTCTCCGGCCGCACCGTGCGCGCCGCCCTGGACTCGCTGCGTGACATCGGCCGGCCCGCCGCTGTGCAGCTCGCGGTGCTCGTCGACCGCGGCCACCGGCAGCTGCCGATCCGCGCCGACTACGTGGGCAGGAATATTCCGACGTCGCGCACCGAGGACGTGCGCGTGCGCCTGCAGGAGAAGGACGGCACCGATGCCGTCCTGATCGAGTCGGGACCGATCGCGGCGGGCGGGGAGGCGTGATGCGGCACCTACTCGCAACCGAGGGACTGCCGCGCGCGGACGCGGAGGAGATCCTGGACGAGGCCGACCGTATGCAGCAGGCGCTGCTCGGCCGCGAGGTCAAGAAGCTGCCGACGCTGCGCGGGCGGACCATCATGACGGTGTTCTACGAGAACTCGACCCGCACGCGCGTCTCGTTCGAGGTCGCCGGGAAGTGGATGAGCGCCGACGTGATCAACGTCTCGGCGTCGTCCAGCTCGGTCGCCAAGGGCGAGTCGCTGCGGGACACCGCGCTGACCCTGCACGCTGCGGGCGCCGACGCACTGATCGTGCGGCACCCTGCGTCGGGCGCCGCGCAGCAGATCGCGCAGTGGACCAACCCACCCGGCGGGCCCGCGGGCCCCGCTGTGATCAACGCCGGTGACGGCATGCACGAGCACCCCACGCAGGCACTGCTCGACGCGCTCACGCTGCGCCAGCGGCTCGGCGGCATCGAGGGGCGCCGCGTCGTGATCGTCGGCGACGTGCTGCACAGCCGGGTCGCGCGCTCCAACGCGCACCTGCTGTCCACCCTCGGCGCCGAGGTCGTGCTCGTCGCGCCGCGGACGCTGCTACCGGTGGGCCTCGAGACCTGGCCGGTGACGGTGGCCGACAGCCTCGACGCGGAGCTGCCGGGCGCCGACGCGGTGATGATGCTGCGAGTGCAGGCCGAGCGGATGAACGGCGGCTTCTTCCCCAGCGCGCGCGAGTACTCGGTGCGGTACGGCCTCAGCGACAAGCGGACCCGCATGTTGCCGGACCACGCCGTGGTCCTGCACCCGGGGCCGATGCTGCGCGGTATGGAGATCGGCTTCTCGGTGGCCGACTCGTCACGGTCGGCGGTGCTGCAACAGGTCGACAACGGTGTGCACGTGCGGATGGCCGTGTTGTTCCACCTATTGGCCAAGGACGGAGGCGAAGAGTGAGCGTGCTGCTGAAGAACGTGCGCCCGTACGGCGAGGGCGATCCGGTCGACGTACTCATCGAGGGCCAGACCATCGCCGAGATCGGTCCGGATCTGGCGGCGCCCGGCGGTGACGCGGTCGGCCTCGAGGTGATAGACGGCGGTGGACGGGTCCTGCTGCCAGGCTTCGTCGACCTGCACACACATCTGCGCGAGCCGGGACGCGAGGACACCGAGACCGTCGAGAGCGGTTCCGCCGCAGCCGCACTCGGCGGCTACACCGCGGTCTTCGCGATGGCCAACACGAACCCGGTCGCCGATTCGGCGGTCGTCACCGACCACGTGTATCGGCGCGGGCAGGAGGTCGGCCTGGTCGACGTGCACCCCGTGGGCGCCGTCACCATCGGGCTGAAGGGCGAGAAGCTCGCCGAGATGGGCATGATGGCGGCGGGGGTCGGGCGCGTCCGGATCTTCTCCGACGACGGTGTCTGCGTCGCCGACCCGCTGCTGATGCGGCGCGCGCTCGAGTACGCCGCGTCGCTCGGCGTCGTGATCGCGCAGCACGCCGAGGAGCCGAGGCTGACGATCGGAGCGGTCGCGCACGAGGGCCCCACAGCCGCGCGGCTCGGCCTGGCCGGGTGGCCGCGCGCCGCCGAGGAGGCCATCGTCGCCCGTGACGCGCTGCTCGCGCGGGACGCCGGGGCGCGGGTGCACATCTGCCACGCCTCCACCGCGGGCACCGTCGAGCTGCTGAAGTGGGCTCGCGGGCAAGGCATCTCGATCACCGCCGAGGTCACGCCGCACCATCTGCTGCTGGACGACTCGCGGCTCGAGACGTTCGACGCGGTGAACCGCGTGAACCCGCCACTGCGCGAGGCCTCCGATGCCGCGGCGCTGCGGGAGGCCCTTATCGACGGCGTGATCGACTGCGTCGCAACAGATCACGCGCCGCACGCCGAGCAGGACAAGTGCTGTGAGTTCGCTGCTGCACGCCCCGGCATGCTGGGCCTCGAGACCGCGCTGGCGGTCGTCGCCCAGGTCCTCGTCGAACCCGGCGGACTGAGCTGGCGCGACGTGGCCCGGGTCATGAGCGAGCGGCCCGCGCAGATCGCGGGGCTCGACGACCAGGGCCGGCCGGTCGCCGTGGGCGAGCCCGCCAACCTGGTGCTGGTCGACCCCGACCACGCGTGGACCGTGCGCAGCGACGAGCTGGCGAGCCTGTCGGCCAACACCCCGTACGCCGAGATGTCGTTCGATGCGAAGCCCGTGCTCACCCTGCTGCGCGGTCGCGTGACGGCCCGGGACGGTGTGGCGGCCGACCCCGGGGAGAACCGGTGAACGCGAGCGACATCGCGACGATCGTGGTCGTCCTGCTGGCCCTGTGCGGGCTGTTCGCCCTGATGTGGCGGGGCTGGCGCTCGCGCGGCCAGCGGCAGGCCGCCGCGATCGGCGAGATCCCCACGGCGCCGGACCGGCTCGCCGACCTGGTGTACGGCCCGGTGAGCGGCGTGTACGTCGGCTCGACCATCGCGCCGCACTGGCAGGACCGGGTCGCGGTGGGCGACTGGGGCTTCCGGGCCGTGGTCAACGTGAGCAGGTACGCCGACGGCTACCTGCTCGAGCGGTCCCGCGGCAACCCGATGTGGATCGCCGACGGCGCCCTCGAGGGGGTGCGCCTCGCCAGCAAGCTCGCGGGCAAGGTGATGCCGGGCGGCGGCCTGCTGGTGCTGCGCTGGGAGCTGCCCACCGGCACCGTCATCGATACCGGCTTCCGCGCCGACGACAAGACCGATTACCGCCGCCTCATGGGCGACGTGAGTGAGAGCGACGAGAAGGACGAACAGGCATGACCGCACCACTGATGACACCCACGCCGGGCCCGGCCGGGCCGGCCGTGCTGGTCCTCGAGGACGGCACCGTCCATCGCGGGCAGGCGTTCGGCGCGGTGGGCGAGACCCTCGGCGAGGCCGTCTTCTGCACCGCCATGACCGGCTACCAGGAGACCCTCACCGACCCGTCGTACGACCGCCAGATCGTGATCGCCACCGCTCCGCAGATCGGGAACACGGGGTGGAACGACAGTGATGGAGAGTCTCGGCCCGGCGCCGGGAGCGTAGCGAGCGGGCCGAATTCGGGCGGAGGGCGGATCTGGGTGGCCGGTTACGCCGTCCGCAACCCCACCCGCCGGGTCAGCTCCTGGCGCGCGACCCGGTCGCTGCAGGACGAGCTGGCGAGCCAGGAGGTCGTGGGCATCGCCGGGATCGACACCCGCGCGGTGGTGCGCCGCCTGCGCGATCACGGCTCGATGCGCGCCGGCGTGTTCTCCGGTGATGCACTCGCCGCCGACGCCGAGTTGCTCGACCGGGTGCGCGCGCAGCCGGGGATGGCCGGCCGCAACCTGATCGGTGAGGTCTCCACGCCGGACACATACACGATCGAGCCGGTCATGTCGAGTGGGGCTGAGCCCGCGTTCACCGTCGTCGCCGTCGACCTGGGGATCAAGACCAACACGCCGCGCATGTTCGCGCAGCGCGGGATGCGCGTCCACGTCGTGCCGTCGACGGTGACCTTCGACGAGGTCCGGGACCTGAACCCGGACGGCTTCTTCCTGTCCAACGGCCCCGGTGACCCGGCCACCGCCGAGCGGGAGGTGGCTCTGACCCGCGAGGTGCTGGGCGCCGGACTGCCGCTGTTCGGGATCTGCCTCGGCAACCAACTGCTCGGTCGCGCACTGGGCCTGGGCACCTACAAGATGAAGTTCGGCCACCGCGGCATCAACATCCCCGTCGTCGAGGACGCCACCGGCCGGATCTCGATCACCGCGCAGAACCACGGGTTCGCGCTCGAGGGCGAACGCGGGAGTGAGTTCGACACGCCGTTCGGCCGCGGTCGCGTGAGCCACGTGTGCGCCAACGACGGAACCGTCGAGGGGGTCGAGCTGCTCGACGGTCGCGCCTTCTCGGTGCAGTACCACCCCGAGGCGGCCGCGGGCCCACACGACGCCGCGTACCTCTTCGACCGCTTCGCTTCGGTGATGGGGGGAGACGTGCAGTGAGTGCCGCCCCGGTCATCGAGGACTTCTCGGTGTGGAATTACCGTGTTCTCAAGGAGGTCCATTTCACGCGGGTGACGCCGCTGACCGTGCTCATCGGAGCCAACGGTAGCGGGAAGTCGACGGTGTTCGACGCGTTGGCGTTCCTTCATGAGTCCTTCAGTGAAGGGTTGGAGACTGCGTGGAACCGCCGAAACCGGATGGCAGGGATTCGGTCTAGAGGCAGCGACGGTCCGATCGGGTTCGAGATCGGCTACCGCGCGCCCGGGCTGGGGACTTCCGGGCTGCGCAAAGCTCGTTACCAGCTCCGGATCGAGGAGCAGGACAGAGCGCCCGTCGTAGCCAGTGAGATCGTCAGTTGGTCAACAGCGCCGGGATCTGGACGCCCGCGTGAGATCGTTCGTTACGAACACGGTTCAGGTCGTTGGTACGACGAGGAGAAGGGTGTGTACCGGGAGCAGTCTTTGGCGTCGCCGAGCACTCTCGCGGTCACGGCGCTTGCGAACTTCGACCAGCACCCGCGTGTGCGATACCTGCGTGATTTGGTCTCGGGCTGGTATCTATCCTACGTCGAGCCGAGCGCGACTCGGTCGCAACCGGAGTCCGGCCCGCAGCGACAACTGAACAAGACTGGAGACAACCTTCCGAACGTCATTCAATACCTCCAGGAGAAGCATCCGGAGCGACTGCGCCGGATCTTTGCCGAACTCGGACGGTTGGTTCCCCAGCTGGAGGGCTTCGAGACCTCGGTCATGCCCGATGGCCGCTTGCTGCTGCGGCTGAAGGATCGTGCGTTTGATGAGCTCATCTTGTCGCGCAATGTGAGCGACGGAACCATGAAGCTACTCGCGTACCTCACGGTTCTCTTCGATCCGGATCCGCCGATGATGTTCGGGATCGAGGAACCGGAGAACCAGCTGCACCCTGAGGTCCTCACCGACCTCGTCGAGGTGATCCGCAGCGTCTCCGGACGATCCCAGGTGTTCGTCACCACCCACTCGCCGGAGTTCGTCAGTGGCTTGGAACCTGCCGAGCTGTGGACGATCTCGCGCGGCGCCGACGGATACGCTTCGGTCGCTCGGGCGAGCGACGACCTGAAGCTGGTCGCGCAGGTGGCGGCCGGTGGGCACCTGGGCGACTTGTGGAACGAGAACTTCATCGCGCACGCGGGACCCGGGTCGTGACGACGCCGAATCTGGTCGAGGTGTTCACGGAAGAACCGTCGATGAAGGAGTTCCTGGCGGTGCTTCTGCCACGGATCGAACCGCAGGCCGCGTTCGTCATCCACTCGTTCGACGGGAAGACGAACCTGCTGAAGAAGCTGCCCGCCCGGCTCAACGGTCTCGCGCGCTACCATGCGGGGCCGGTGGTTGTGGTGGTCGACCGTGATCAGCAGGATTGCCACGACCTCAAACGTCAGCTGGATGAGTTCGTCACCAAGGCAGGTGCCGGCACCCTCACCCAGGTACGGGCGGGCGGTCGTCGCAGCGCGATGACCGTCGTGAGTCGGATCGCCGTCGAGGAGCTCGAAGCGTGGTACTTCGGAGACGAGGCAGCGGTCCGCGCGGCATACCCGGCCGTGCCGTCGTTCGCTGCGAAGTCCGTCTACCGCGATCCGGATGCGATCGGTGGAGGAACGTGGGAGGCGTTCTCTCGACTCGTGTCCAAGGTTCCGGTACACAGGGGCGGGCTCGCGAAGATCCAGGCGGCACGGGATATTGCGCCGCACATGAATATCGAGAAGAACAGATCAGCCAGTTTCCGCGTCTTCCGAGACGGAGTTCGTGAGATCTTGACAGTAGGAGAGAAGTAATGCCACGCCGGAAAGACATCGAGCACGTTCTGGTGATCGGCTCCGGGCCGATCGTCATCGGCCAGGCGTGCGAGTTCGACTACTCCGGCACCCAGGCCTGCCGCGTGCTCCGCGCGGAGGGCCTGCGGGTATCGCTGGTCAACTCCAACCCCGCGACCATCATGACCGACCCCGAGTTCGCCGACGCCACCTACATCGAGCCGATCACAGCGGAGTTCGTCGAGAAGGTCATCGAGCGTGAGGCGGCCGCCGGCCACCCGATCGACTCGGTGCTCGCCACCCTGGGCGGGCAGACCGCGCTCAACACCGCCGTCGCGCTGCACGAGCAGGGCATCCTGGCCAAGCACGGGATCCGGCTGATCGGCGCCGACTTCGACGCGATCCAGCGCGGCGAGGACCGGCAGAAGTTCAAGGACATCGTCGCGAAGATCGGCGGCGAGTCCGCGCGGTCGCGGGTCTGCTACTCCCTCGACGAGTGCAAGGACACGGTCGCCGAGCTCGGCTACCCGGTGGTGGTCCGCCCGTCGTTCACGATGGGCGGCCTGGGCTCAGGCATGGCGTACGACGAGACCGATCTGATGCGCATCGCGGGCGCCGGCCTGGCGGCGTCGCCGACGGCGAACGTGCTCATCGAGGAGTCCATCCTGGGCTGGAAGGAGTTCGAGCTCGAGCTGATGCGCGACGGCCGCGACAACGTGGTGGTCGTGTGCTCGATCGAGAATGTCGACCCGGTGGGCGTGCACACGGGCGACTCGATCACCGTCGCCCCCGCGATGACCCTCACCGACCGCGAGTACCAGGTCATGCGTGACCAGTCGATCGCCATCCTCCGCGAAGTCGGCGTCGACACCGGTGGCTGCAACATCCAGTTCGCGCTCAACCCCGCGGACGGCCGGCTCGTGACCATCGAGATGAACCCCCGGGTCTCCCGCAGCTCGGCGCTCGCGTCCAAGGCCACCGGCTTCCCGATCGCCAAGATCGCTGCGAAGCTCGCCGTGGGCTACACGCTCGACGAGATCCTCAACGACATCACGGGCGAGACACCGGCGTGCTTCGAGCCGACGCTCGACTACGTGGTGGTCAAGGCGCCGCGGTTCGCGTTCGAGAAGTTCCCGGGCGCGGACGACACCCTCACCACCACCATGAAGTCGGTGGGCGAGGCGATGTCGTTGGGCCGCAGCTTCGCCGAGGCGCTCGGGAAGGTGCTGCGCTCGCTCGAGACCAAGCGGCAGGGCTTCTGGACCGGCCCCGCCGTCGAGGGGACGCTGCCGGAGTTGCTCGAGGCGATCAAGACCCCGAAGGACGGCCGGATCTACCTGGTGCAGCGGGCCTTCGAGCTGGGCGCCGCGGTGGCCGACGTGTACGCCGCCACGGCCATCGACCCGTGGTTCCTGGAGGAGATCAAGGCCGTCAGCGACTTCGGCGACGCGCTCGCCGGCGCCGACCGGCTCGACGTCGACACCGTCCGCGCCGCGAAGACCCTGGGCCTGTCGGACCTGCAGATCGCGAGCCTCCGCGCCGGGCGCGCCGCGAGCGGGCGGGCGGCTGGAGCTCCGCGGTCCCTGGACACCGAGGCGGCGGTGCGGGACTTCCGGCACAGCAACGGGATCCGCCCCGTCTACAAGACCGTCGACACCTGCGCGGCGGAGTTCGAGGCCAAGACTCCATACCACTACTCGGCGTACGAGCTCGATCCCACGTCCGAGACCGAGGTCGCGCCGCAGCCGGACCGGCCGAAGGTGCTGATCCTCGGCTCCGGCCCCAACCGCATCGGGCAGGGCATCGAGTTCGACTACTCGTGCGTGCACGCCGCGCTGGCCCTGTCGGCCGCCGGCTACGAGACCGTCATGGTCAACTGCAACCCGGAGACCGTGTCCACCGACTACGACACCGCCGACCGCCTGTACTTCGAGCCGCTGACCTTCGAGGACGTGCTCGAGGTCTATCTCAGCGAGTCGCAGTCCGGCACGGTTGCCGGCGTGATCGTGACGCTCGGCGGCCAGACCCCGTTGGGCCTGGCGGCCCGGCTGAAGGAGGCGGGCCTGCCGATCGTGGGTACCTCGCCCGAGGCGATCGACCTCGCCGAGGACCGCGGCGAGTTCGGCCGTGTGCTCACCGAGGCGGGGCTTCCGGCGCCGAAGTTCGGGACCGCCACCACGTTCGACGGTGCGCGGGACGTCGCCGCGACGATCGGCTACCCGGTGCTGGTGCGTCCGTCGTACGTGCTCGGCGGCCGCGGCATGGAGATCGTGTACGACGAGGACTCGCTGCGCGACTACATCTCCCGTGCGACCGAGCTGACTCCTGAACACCCCGTGCTGGTGGACCGGTTCCTCGAGGACGCGATCGAGATCGACGTCGACGCCCTGTGCGACGCCACCGGCGAGGTGTACATCGGCGGGATCATGGAGCACATCGAGGAGGCCGGCATCCACTCCGGCGACTCGGCGTGCTCGCTGCCGCCGATCACCCTGGGGCGCAGTGACATCGAGGCGGTCCGCCGCTCCACCGAGGCGCTGGCCAAGGGCATCGGGGTGCACGGGCTGCTCAACGTTCAGTACGCGCTCAAGGACGACATCCTGTACGTGCTTGAGGCCAACCCGCGCGCGTCGCGGACGGTGCCGTTCGTATCCAAGGCCACGTCGGTGTCCCTCGCCAAGGCGTGTGCGCGGGTGATGCTGGGCGCCACCATCGCCGACCTGCGCGCCGAGGGGCTGCTGCCGCCCACCGGAGACGGTTCCTACGTGCCGGCCGACGCGCCGGTGTCGGTCAAGGAGGCCGTGCTCCCGTTCAACCGGTTCCGCCGCGCCGACGGCACGGGCGTCGACTCGCTGCTGTCCCCGGAGATGAAGTCCACGGGCGAGGTGATGGGCGTGGCCGCCGACTTCGGCACGGCGTTCGCCAAGTCGCAGACCGCGGTGAACGGTTCGCTGCCCCGCTCGGGCAACGTCTTCGTGTCGGTGGCCAACAAGGACAAGCGCGCGCTGATCTTCCCGGTCAAGCGCCTGGCCGACCTCGGTTTCTCGATCCTGGCGACCGCCGGGACCGCGGACGTGCTGCGCCGCAACGGGATCCAGGTGGAGACAGTGCACAAGCACTCGGACGTGATCCCCGCGGGTGAGGTGTCGATCGTGCAGCGGATCAAGGACGGCGACGTGGGCCTGATCATCAACACACCGTTCGGCAACACCGGGCCGCGCGTCGACGGCTACGAGATCCGCACGGCTGCGGTGCAGGCGTCGGTACCGTGCGTCACCACCACGGCGGGCGCCTCGGCGGCGGTCCAGGGCATCGAGGCGGCGCTGCGGGGCGACATCGGCGTGCGCAGCCTGCAGGACATGCACGCGGCCCTGGGCGCGCGATGAGCCCCGCGCCGCAACCGGTTGGGGGAAGTCGGATCGTAGCCATGTCGTTCTGTGAGCCAAGGAGTTGGGACTAGTGGTTGTCTTCCTAAGACCGCTTGGCCTCCGACTTGTGCTCGAGGGTGACCGTCGCCCGCCGCTCCGCGAGCACGGTGCGGCGCTCGGCCACCTCGGCGATCTGCCCGTCGACCGCTGCGATCGCCTCCGCCAGCTCCGCGAGCCTGCGCCGCCGCGCCTGCTCGCGTGCCCCCGCGCCGATGTACTGGGCGGCGTCCTTGCGCCACGCGCCCGTCAGTGCGCCGACCCGGAAACGCCCGTCGGTGTCGACCCAGGTGTGGTGGCCCGGGCCTAGCCCGACGGCCGCCAGAACGGCGGCGACGGTGTCGGCGCCCACAGCCACGGCCTCGGGATCGTCGGGGTCGATCGCCGGCGTCAGCACGTCGGCCAGAGAGCGCCCCGGGGCGGGGTCGCCGGCCGTGACGACGAGATCGGAGCCGACCAGGGCGCCGTCGGCGCTGACGCGCGCATCGAGGGCGCCGGACGCCTCCAACGCGGCCTCGAGCCCGGCCCGGTCCTTCATCCGAGCCTTGCGCGTGAAGTCGACGAGCCGCCATAGCGGGGTGCCTGCGCGCTCGGGGTCGACGGTGTATCGCGGCGGCGGGGCGTCGACGTGGCCCGACTCCAGACGGTCCTGCTCGGTCTCGAGCTGATCCAACTCGGCGCGCAGCGCCGCGGCGGCGGCCTCCTCCGCGGCGTCGGTGCGGGCGACCCCGTCGCGGACCTCCGCCGCCAGGTCGGCGACCGCAACGGTGTACGGGTTGTCGCCGGCGAGGGATTCGCACCACGCCCGCAGTTCCTCGAACACGTCGTGTGGGTCGGTGAGGCGCAGTTCGGTTGCGGCGGAGAGATGCTCGCGGGTCTCCCGAGACAGAACCACAGTGGCGTCGGCCACGCGGGTCCCTGCGGCGGCGCGGGCGTCGGCGGGCTCGGCGGCTCGGGCGTCGAGCTCGGCGAACCGGGCGCGCGCTGCGGTCAGGTCCCGCCCGCGTCGCTCGACCTCCGTCACCAGCGTCTCCACGCGTCGGACGGCGGCCTGCTGCGTCGCGACCAGCGCCGCGACCACCCGCCGCAGCTCGGCGATCTCGATGGTGCCGAGTGCCGCGTCGACGTCCGCCGCGTGCCGATCCGACAGTGCGGCACCGTCACTCGCCGTGCTCGCCGCGTTCCGAGCCAGGCTTGCCGCTTCCCGGGCCGCGTCCAATGCGGCGACGGCGGCCTCGAACCGCTCCTGCCGGTCGGCGGCTGCCTCGGCGGCGATGTCGCGGTCGTCGGCGGCGCGCTGTGCCTGCTGCGCGAGCAGCGTCGCGGTCTTCCGGGCGCTGTCGAGCTGCGTCGCGGCCTCCATCGCGGTGGACGAGCGCAGTGCTTCCTCATGCGCGGTGAGTCGGTCGGACTCGCGCTCCACCTCGCCGAGCGTCGCGGCGACGGCGGCGCGCCGGGAGTCGGCGTCGAGCACCCGGCGTTCGGCGTCGGCGAGATCGCGGCCGAGCTGTTCGTACCGGGAGTGTGCGACCCGGGGCTTCGCGGCCTGGCGGCGGCAGGCGAGCCGCGCGTAGCTCCGGTAGTGGGTGAGGAAAGTGGTGGCCGCGCCGAATGCCTCGCTCATGGCCGCGAGCTCCTCGCGGTCCTCCTGCAGGCTACGGAACGCCTCGGCGACATCCGCGAGCACCGCCTGTCCCAGCGGGGGAAGGGATTCCGTGAGCGCCGCCGATAGTGCCTTCTCGCTCGGCCGCTTGGACAGCTGCGGTTGGCGCAGCCGGATCAGCAGATCGATCAGCGCCGCGTATCTCTGCTGGCCGAGCCCGAACAGCGCCTCGTCGACCGCGGACCGGTACTCGCCCGCCCGGTCGAACCGCCGCCCGGTCGCGCCGAGTTCATCCCCGAGGCGGTCCCGGGTGAGCGGGGTACCGTTGCGGTCCACCAGGTGCAGTCCGTCGCCGACCCGTTCGGGCGACACGAAGAACCAGTGCGCCGCGATGCCCTTCCCGGTGACGGCTTTCAGTCCGCAGCCGATCGTGAGGTAGTGCGCTGTGCCGTCGGCGCCGAGCCGGCCGAACTCCAGCCAGGTGTACCCGATCCGCTCCGGATGCGGGTGCGCGCCGCCGAGCAGCAGGTTCCACTCCATGCGCTTCTTCGGATCGGCGTCCGGTTCCACGCGGTGGGCGGCCAGGTCACCGTCGAGCAGGAACGGCAGTGTCAGCGCCAGTACCTTCGATTTTCCCGCGCCGTTGTTGCCGCGCAACAGGAGTCGGCCGTCCCGGAACCAGAACTCCTCGGCGTCGTAGTAGAAGAGGTCGACGAGGCCCGCGCGGAGCGGCTGCCAGCGGTGGCGCAGCGGGGTGGGCGGGGTGCGAGTCATCGGTTCCCTCCAGTCACTGTCGGGGCCGTCAGGGCGTAGCGTGCGATCGCGGGCAGCGGCCGCACCCAGGGCGGCGCGTCGCCGCGGGGCGAGCGCTCGACGAGGCGCAGCGCCTCGAGTTTGCGGAGCGCGGTGTCGATCAGCTCCCGCTCGGCGCCCGGCTCGCCGGCGGCCCTCTTCCACAGGCGGCGAGCGACGAGATCCGTTGCGATGTCGGCGATCCAGGTCTGCAGATCGGGTACCGGTACGGGTGTACCGATGGCCGACGCCAGGCGCTCGGCGAGCAACAGGGCGGCGTGGCCGTCGGTTCCCACCTCCGGCATCCGGACGTCGGTGAGATCGTCGGCGGGGTCGACCATCGCGATGCCCTCGGCGCGGATCTCCGGTACCAGGCCGGTGAACGCGCTGATCCGTTGACAGATCGCCGAGCGTTGACTGGTGAGGTAGACGAGTTCGGCCTCGGTACAGGAGTTGTAGTACAGCACCGGTTCGTCGAGCAGGATCCGGGTGAGACGGTGCCGGATACGCCGGTTGCGTAGTTCGTCGGTGCCCGCCGGCGGCTCCGCGGTGACCGCGTCCAGGCGGTCGGCGAACCTCTCCTCACCTACCACCGACGGGCCCCGTGCGGTCGCGAGCAGAGCGGAGGTGACCCGGCGGCGCACATCGTAGAGGACGTCGCCGGTGCTGTCGACGAATGCCTGCTCGTCTCCAGCCACCCTGGTGAGCGCGCCCATCGATAGGAGCAGCCGTGCGACGGCGACCAGATCGCTGCGCTCGTCGCGGCGTTCGAGGGTGAAATCGATCCCGGCGTCGGCGAGCTCGGGCTCGGCCGCGGCCATCACCAGCTGCTCGGCGAGCCGGCCCAATGTGATCTGTGCGTCCGCGCGCTCGAGGGCCGCCAGCGCGAGGCAGACGAGAACGTACCGACGGCGGGTGAAGGCGAGCCCGCGGGCGGGATCGAGCGCGGGGTGGGTGTGGTCGCCCGCGTACGCCGGCGTCTTGACCAGCCGGGCGACCTCGCTGTTGACCAGCAGGCGCCAGCCGGTCTCACGATCGAACCAGTCGCGCAGGTGGGACTGATGGCGGGTGACGAGGACGAAAGCGTCGGCGTGGGCGCCGTCGGCACGCAGCAGCGGCCGCCGCAGGACCGCTCGCGCGGCGCGCCGGCGCTCATCCGCGAGTGTGGCGGTGAGGGCGTCGGTCAGGTCGCTCATGACGCCTCGGCCCGGCGCCCGACGTACTCGCCGGTGAGATCGGTGACCTGCAGCAGGTGATCGGGGCCGCGGAAGACGCCCGCGTCGGTGTGGATCTCAGCGGTGGCGGCGTCCTTCAGTTCGGTGAGTCCGATGGTGAGCGTGCCGTCGGTGGTGGTGGCCTCGGCCCGATCGCGGCCCGGGGTCTTGGCGGCCAACGCGGCTCCGAGCAGCGCGAGGAACAGCCGGAACGCGTGGGGGTCGAGCTCGCCGACGTCGGAGAGCCGGATGGTCTCGCCCACCCGGTCGAGCAGGGCGTCGCGCGCCGCTGCCGTTTGCTCCGCCTCGAGTCGCGCGCGTTCGGCGAGCGCCCTGCGCTGCGCTGAGCGGTCGATCACCTGGTTCGGTCTCCCGCGGCGCTCGTACTGGCCGGTCTGGCGCAGCCGCGGACTGATCTCGATGGGCGGCGCCGCCGCCCACGGCGTCGACGGGGGGACGGGCGAGGCGTCGCGGGCGTCGACGGTGTCGGCGTCCACCGTCAGGTGCCGCGCCGAGTGCAGGCCGAACGCCGCGCGCCAGAGCCGATGCATGGCCTCGTCGTCCGGCGCCTGCGCGAACCACAGTGCGAGCTCGCGGAAGTCTGCCGAGCGGTCGGACCGGCCCGTGCGGCGGTCGTTGAGCACCGACACCACCCGCAGCAGGCGCGGGACCGCGGCACGGGCCTGGGTGCGCAGGAGCGTCGCCTGGCTGGGGTGGCTCGGCCCGCTCAGGAACCAGGCGTGGAAACCCGCCCACCGATCGGCCCACAGCACGCGTTGACGCGCGAACTCGCGGTCGACGTAATCGTCGGTGCCGTCCGGCACCGCATCGCGGCTGACGTGCCGTGCGGCGTCGTCGAGGAGGGCGTCGGCGCCTCCGCCTTCCAGCTGCTCGATCAGCTGCGCGATCTCACTGCCGGTGGCCACCAGGTCCTTGATGAACTGCTCGAGGTAGTCGATCAGCCGATCCTTGTAGGCGAGGAATGCCTCGACCTCGGCGTCGTGCAGGTCGATGGTCCGCTGCAGCGACGCCATGAACGCCTGGGCGTTGTCCGCCAGCTCGTCGAACCTGCTCGCCAGTGTCTCGAGCGCGTAGTAGGCCCGAGCCTCGTCGGACCCGCCGGCCAGCGCGAGCAGTGCCCGCAGCTGGGTCGCGATGTCGCTCAAGGCGACCCGTTGGAGCGCGCCCCGGCGGCCGAGAGCCTCGTCGTAGGCGGCGAGCGCGGTCTCGGCGGCCGCCCCCTCCCGGGTCATCTGGTACAGGTACCGCGCTCGATGGAAGTCTTCTACCGTGGTGACGCGGCTGGTGTCCGGGTCGGCGCGTAGATTGCCCCACTGCTCGAGGCTGGTCAGAGCATCGACCACGGCCTCGTGGTCGGGTGCCTCACCGGCGACAGCGGCCAGGTGCTCGCGAACGTCCTCGGGGCGCAGGTGCACGGTGAACCGCCGTTTGGCGGTGACGAACGCCCCCATCACCCTCCGGTACAGCGCCGCATGCTGTGCGTTGACATGGGCGAACGGTCGTGACTCGCGTGGCTCATCCGTGGTGAGGGCATCCATCACGGTGCGAGGGTACCGGGGAGCTCCGACGGTCGGCACGCGATGCTGCGCGTGGCTGTCCGGGATATCGGTCATGGTGCCCCCTGCTATGCCGTCGTCTGCTCGAGACGAATGTCGCACGGCGGTACGACAGGTTTCGGGTGCACGCCGACTGCATGCGCCTCAGCGCGTCGCGTCGGAACGTGTCGTCGACGGCACCGATCCAGGTGGTTTCGGACATCGAGCGGGTCTGCCAGAAGATTTCACCAAGATTTTGCACTGCGCCGTTCCGGCGGTTTGCCGCCGGTGACCGATATCCGTCCTGTCGTATCGCGGCTGCGGCAGGGCTTTTCGGCCGCGACGCCGTCACCTGCGATAACGTTTCGATCACGGCACGATAACGACAACCTGTATATGCCCAGTCGGGTGATGGTAGTGCAAAGCCATGACAAAGGGAATGTCCGGCAACCACATCCGACCGCTGCCGTGTTTCGATCAAACCGAATTCACAGGTGGAATTCAGGCTACAGATGGCTTAGCCTCAGTCGCGTTGCCGAGTCGGCAATGAGACCGACGTCCCGACAGGAAGACGAGTATCACCATGAAGATCAACGCCCGCCACGTCCTGGCTACCGCCGGTATCGTCGCAGCTTGCGCGGCGCCCGCCCTCACCGTCGCGTACGCCAGCACGCCGGCTTCCGGTGCGGCCCCGACCGTGCATGTCGCCGCGTCCGCCAGCGCCTCCAAGTCGGCGTCCGCCGCCACCGGGTCGTCCGCCGCGTCGGCTGCCAAGAAGGCCTCGACCGTGACCGCCGCCCAGGTCAAGACGGTGCTGTCCGGCATCGAGTCCACCAAGACCGCGACCGCCCTCTCGGCCAAGCTGGGCACCGACATCACCACCCTGACCAAGGGTGAGTCGGCTGTGTCGATCTCGTCCAAGAGCAGCCTGACCGCGTTCGTCAAGACGCTGCAGACCGCCCAGACCGACAAGTCGCTGACCGGCGCGAAGGCCGACGCCACCCTGGCGTCGATCCAGGCCGATGCCAAGGCTCTCGGCGCGAAGATCAAGTAACACCGATCAGCGGGGCGCTGCGGCCGGTCACGGCCGCGGCGCCTCTGCCGTCTCCGAGGCCCGTCGGAGGCGCGGTCCAGGCCGGCTGCGTGCTCGACCGGCGTCGGGGTGCTGCTCGGGGCGGTGTCCAGCCGCCTTGCAGCCTCTCGCGCTCGCGCCGGGCACGCCCTTCATGTGGCTCGACTGAGCGGGTCCCACGAGCAGGTCGGAACAGGTGCGCCCCGTGATTGTGTGCGGTAGGCATGAACCATGTCCGACCGCATCCTTCCCATGCAGTCCACCATGCAGGACGAGCAGATGTCCCTGGCCACTCTGCTCGAGTACGGCACCGGCTGGCACGGCGACGCGACCGTCGCGACCTGGTCCGACACCGGTACGCGCCGCATCACGTTCTCGGACCTGGGCCGGGAGGCGGCGCGCTTGGCGAACGCCCTGCGCTCGCTGGGGGTCAAGCCCGGCGATCGTGTCGCCACGTTCATGTGGAACAACACCGAACACATGACGGCGTACGCGGGGATACCCGCGATGGGCGCGGTGCTGCACACGCTGAACATCCGCCTGTTCCCCGAGCAGGCGACGTTCATCGCGAATCACGCCGCGGACAAGGTGATCATCGCGGACCATTCGGTGCTGCCGCAGTTGAACGCCGCGCTGCCTGGGATGACCACCGTGCGGCACATCGTCGTGACGAACGGCGATCCGGCCGGAGTGGATGCGCCTCACGGAGTGGAGGTACACGACTACCGGCAGCTGCTGGACGCCCAGCCCGACAGCTACGCGTGGCCCGACATCGACGAGCGCGCCGCGGCCGCCGCGTGCTACACCTCGGGCACCACCGGCGACCCGAAAGGTGTCGTGTACTCGCATCGTTCGATCTGGCTGCATTCCCTACAGGTGTGCGCCAGCTATGGGATGGGCGTGTCGCCGACCGATACCGTGCTGCCCATCGTGCCGATGTTCCACGCCATGTCGTGGGGAATCCCGTACGCGACGCTGATGGCCGGCGCGTCGGTCGTGATGCCCGACCGGTTCCTGCAGCCCGAGTACGTCCTCCGGTTGCTCGCCGAGGAGCGGCCGACATTCGCCGCGGCGGTGCCGGCCGTCTGGATCGGCGTGCTGCAGCGCCTCGACGCTGTGCCGCAAGATATCTCACACCTGCGGCACGTGGTCGTCGGCGGCTCGGCGGTTCCGCCGTCGCTGATGCGCGCCTTCTCCGAGCGGCACGGCGTCGACATCATCCAGGCCTGGGGCATGACCGAGATCTCGCCGCTGGCCACGCTCGCCTGGGCGCCGCGGGGCGCCGACGCTGACGAGGCCTGGCGCTACCGCTACACGCAGGGGCGCTTCCTGCCGGGCATCCGTGCGCGCCTCGTCGACGCGGACGACCGGCTGGTGCCTCCCGACGGGGAGTCCCTCGGCGAGATCGAGATCCGCGGACCGTGGGCGACCGCCTCGTACTACACGCCGGACGAGTCGAAGCCCGTCGGCGCAGACAAGTTCGACGACGGCTGGCTGCGGACCGGTGACATCGGCAAGGTGACGCCCAACGGCTACCTGACCCTGGTCGACCGCTCGAAGGATGTCATCAAGTCCGGCGGCGAATGGATCTCGTCCGTCGACCTCGAGAACGAGGTGATGGCACACCCTGATGTGCTCGAGGCCGCCGCCATCGGAATCCCCGACGCCAAATGGGACGAGCGCCCCCTGGTGGCGGTGGTCGTGCGCGAGGGGGCGGCACCGTCGGTCGCCGCGCTGCGTGAGCACCTCGCCACGAAGTTCGCCAAGTGGCAGATCCCCGACAGCTGGTCCTTCGTCGACGCGGTGCCCAAGACCAGCGTGGGCAAGTTCGACAAGAAGGTTCTGCGCGCCCGGTACGCCGACGGTGGCCTCGTCGTGGTCGGGGCGGATGGATCTGTGTAGTCCCCCGGCACGGGCCTCCCTTGCGGAGCATCTCCCGACCTTCGTGCTGCAGAGCCTCCGCTCGGTCGTCGTCGTTGTCGAGGTCGTGGATCTCGGCGAGGTCGAGATCGGCCGCCCGTGGATCACCGCCGTCGACGCGTCAGGCGGCCGACCCGGCGCGGCGCGCCCGCTGCGGCGTCCCCGATGCGCGCATCGGATCGATGCCGAGCAGGCGCTCGAGGGTCGGAGTAGGTGCGAAGCCGCTCCGCCCGCGCGCGTCGCCGACCGGCACCGGGCGGCACGGAGTCAGGCCCCGCTCGGCCGGACCTGCCGCGTCGTCGGCGAACCACGGCTCGGCGAACCACAACAGTGAGGAGAGCGGGGTCGATGCGGCCAGATACAGCCGCCGCGTCAGAACGGCGAGCCGGCAGTACCCCTGCGGCCCGGGGCTCGGATCCGTGGGCAGCACCACCATCGTGCGCGGATCGGGGACCGACACCACCGGGCGCGTCCCCGCCTCGGGCAGATGGCGGTGCAGCAGGTCGTCGAGATCCGCAAGGCGGGCCGCGCCGAACGGATCGGCGAACCGGAGGACGTGCAGCGTCGTCGGAGCTCGCCGCGACCCCGACTGGAAGACCTGGCGCAGCGGCGGGCGGAGGGACCGTAGATTGGCGAGCGCCGAACCCCACATCCGGTCGACGTCGCCGAGATGCCCGAACTCCTCGGTGGATTCGAGGACCCGGGCCCCGGTCTCCGTCCGTACCGCGGCGACCAGCTCGAAGCCCGGCACCGTCGCGCGGTCGGGGTATCCGGGCAGCGGATCGGCACCGTCGGGCGCGGCTCGCAGGTAGGGGAACACGGCGTCGGCCGTGACACCGTCGCGCAGCGCCGCGAGCGTCAGCGAGACGACTGCCTCGTCGGCGAAATCCTTGGCGACCACCGCGAAATCATGATCGGACACCCCCGCCGCCATGGCGCCGGCGGGACGTAGGTCTACCGCGGCCTGAACGCTCGGCGCCGCTACCGAGTACACCAGCAGGAACCGCCCGAATACACGGCCGCGGACCGTCGGCGGGAGGGACGCCACGACGATCGACTTCATCCGCACCGCCTCATCGGGCGTGAGCGGCGGGATTTCGAGGTCGATCGGATTGCTGGTCATGGTGGGCTCCTCCCGGGATCGAACACTAGGACCGTAGGGTCGCACGGGTGTACGACAAATTCGGAGGGTCGGGCTGGCAGGGCAGAAAGAGGCTGGTGCCGTACCTCTGGTAGCGGCTCCCGGTGAGCTGCCGCACCGCGGAGACTCCGTGTCGTAGGTGCGGCCTACCCTGGATCGCGTGGCAGACCCGTCGACCTACCGGCCCGCAACCGGAACGATCCCCACCGCGCCCGGGGTGTACAAGTTCCGTGATACGCACGGTCGCGTGGTCTACGTCGGCAAGGCCAAGTCGCTGCGTAGTCGGCTGAGCTCGTACTTCGCCGATGTCTACTCGCTGCACCCGCGCACGTACCAGATGGTGCACACCGCGGCGTCGGTCGAATGGACCGTCGTGGGTACCGAGGTCGAGGCGCTGCAGCTCGAATACAACTGGATCAAGGAGTTCGACCCGCAGTTCAACGTCCGCTACCGGGACGACAAGACGTACCCGATGCTGGCCGTCACTCTCAACGAGGAGTTCCCGCGGCTCTACGTGTACCGCGGGCCGCGTAGGAAGGGGGTGCGCTACTTCGGCCCGTACTCGCACGCATGGGCCATCCGCGAAACACTCGACCTACTGCTGAGGGTGTTTCCGGCGCGGACGTGCTCGGCAGGAGTGTTCAAGCGGCACAATCAGATCGGCCGTCCGTGTCTGCTCGGCTACATCGACAAGTGCTCCGCCCCGTGTGTCGGACGGGTGACACCGCAGCGGCATCGGGAGATCGTCGAGGACTTCTGCGACTTCCTCGCCGGTAAGACGGACGTGCTGATCAGGCACCTCGAGGCGGACATGTTCGCCGCATCCGAAGAACTCGATTTCGAGCGTGCGGCCCGGCTGCGCGACGACGTCGCTGCGCTGCGGAAGGCCGTCGAGAAGCAGGCGGTGGTGCTGGGCGACGGTACCGACGCAGACGTTGTCGCCTTCGCATCCGACGAACTGGAGGCGGCCGTCCAGATCTTCCACGTCCGCGGCGGTCGGGTGCGTGGCCAGCGCGGCTGGGTGGTCGAGAAGGCGGGCACCGAACGGATGGACGCCGCCGAGGACAGCTCGTCCGAGGTGGCGGAGATGGTCGGGCAGTTCCTCACCCAGTTCTACGGCGGCGAGGCGGATCAGGCCGCGACCTCCCCGGACACGTTCGCGCCCGTGCCGCGGGAGGTGCTTGTGCCGGAGCTCCCAGAGGACGCGGGCGAGTTGCAGCAGTGGTTGACCGCGCTACGGGGATCCCATGTGTCCCTGCGGGTTCCGCAACGTGGCGACAAGAAGGCACTGGCCGAGACGGTGGCCCGGAACGCGGCGGAGGCGCTGCACCAGCACAAGCTGAAGCGGTCAGGCGACCTGACCGCCCGATCGGCCGCGCTGCAGGGCCTGCAGGACGCGCTCGACCTCGACTCCGCTCCGCTGCGCATCGAGTGCATCGACATCAGTCACGTGCAGGGCACCGACGTGGTGGCCTCGCTCGTCGTGTTCGAGGACGGGCTGCCGCGTAAGTCCGATTACCGTCACTACGCGATCAAAGAGGCCGCAGGTGACGGGCACAGCGACGACGTCGCCTCGATCGCGGAGGTCACCCGCCGTCGCTTCCTGCGACATCGCGCGGACGCGGGCGGGGGCACGGCGTCCAGCGCAGTGCCGGCCGGTGACCTGCTGGAGTCGGGCGCGGGGGAAGACCTGGGCGATGGGGGAGACCTGGCCACCCATGCCGGGATCGACCCGCAGACGGGCCGTCCGCGGCGCTTCGCATACCCGCCCAACCTGTTCGTGGTCGACGGCGGTGCGCCGCAGGCGGCGGCCGCGCAGGCGGTGCTCGACGAGCTCGGCGTGACCGACGTTGCGGTCGTCGGGCTGGCGAAGCGGCTCGAGGAGGTATGGGTGCCCGGCGACGACGACCCCGTGATCCTGCCCCGTAGCTCCGACGCCCTGTTCCTCCTGCAGCGCGTGCGCGATGAGGCGCACCGGTTCGCGATAACGTTCCACCGCAGCAAGCGCACCAGGCGGATGACGGCGAGCGCCCTCGACGACATCCCCGGACTCGGCCCGACCCGGAAGAGTGCGCTGGTCAAGCACTTCGGCTCGGTCGCGAAGCTGCGCGTCGCGAGCGTGGAGGAGATCACCGAGGTCCCCGGCATCGGGCGCGCGACCGCGCAGACCGTGCACGACGCTCTGCAACCCGCGGAGACCAGCGGCTGAACCGGCGAGCGCCGGTCGGACCGTGGCCGTCAGCGCTCGGAGGCGTCCGGCAGCGGCGGCGGACAGGTGCCGCCGGGCGTCGTCAGTAGTTCGAAGTGCCACCACTCGTTGGCATACGCTCGGCACAGGCCCCAGCGGCTTCCGTTGGCCGCCAGCCATTTCCCACCGGCAGCCGGTCCGACGTCGATCGCGTGGCCGGTGACACGGGTCGACTCCGACGGCGGCAGAACCCACCGGCGAGCCGCCGCCGCGCTGCCGTACTTCGCGATGCCCTGCTTCCAGAGTTGCTCCTGCTCGGCCCACGACCGCCTCCCGGACGTGATCCGGAGCGGCACACCGTCACGGCGGGCCTGCTGATACGCGGCCGTGTAGGCCGCGGCGAGGGCGGGAGTGAGGCCCTCGGTCCCGGGCGCGGAGTAGGCGGCGAGCGCGATCGCGGGCTGTGATTCGGCGGTACGCGGTACGGCCAGCGATACCACCGCAAGGGCGGTGAACGCCGCGGCACCGATCTTCAATGTGCTCACGCTGCCACGGTAGGTCACGAATCGTCGTGGGGCGCTGTGTCGCGCGGAAGACGGGTCACTGGGAAGGTGGGTCACGGACACCTACGTGGCGCGAACGCGATTCGGCGGGATGTGTTCGACGGAAGGTCGCGAGATCGGGACGGGACGCCCTCTGTTCGGACGACACCGCGGACGGTGGCGCGATGTTACCGTCGACCTGACCGTGAGCCTGTCGAACTTGTCGAGAGTGGCGGCGCCGCACAGACTACTCTGGACGGCGCTTGGGTCGGCTGAGAGGGGAATCGGGGAGTGGGCCGGGAGACGCGGAACGACGAGCGCACCATCGGCGCCAACAGCAGCGACGGCCCGATGGATGTGCTGCTGGTCACGGGTCTGTCCGGTGCTGGTCGGGGGACCGCGGCTAAGGTGCTCGAGGACCTCGGCTGGTACGTCGCCGACAATCTCCCACCTGCCCTGATCAGCAACATGGTGGATATCAGCCTGGCCGACGAGTCCCGGATCCCACGGCTCGTGATCGTCACCGACGTCCGCTCCAAGACGTTCACCGGCGACTTCGCCGACATCCGGCGTGAGCTCGCCGAGAAGGACATCGAGCCGCGCGTGCTGTTCCTCGACGCCTCCGATGCCACCCTGATCCGCCGCTTCGAGCAGGTGCGGCGACGCCACCCTCTGCAGGGTGGCGGCACGTTGGCCGAGGGTATAGCGGCGGAGCGACAGATCCTGCAACCGATCCGCTCGACGGCCGACCTGGTGATCGAGACCAGCACTCTGTCGGTGGCGAAGCTCCGGGAGTCCATCGAGAGCGCGTTCTCGAGCCCCCGCAACGGATTGCTGTCGATCACGGTGCAGTCGTTCGGGTTCAAGAACGGCATCCTGCTCGACGCGGACATGGTGTTGGACGTGCGGTTCCTGCCGAACCCGTACTGGGTGCCCGAGCTGCGCCCCAAGAACGGCCGCGATCGCGAGGTCGCGGAGTACGTCCTGGCGCAGTCGGGCGCGAGCGGATTCCTCGACACGTACTTGGAACTCCTCGAACCCGTCATGGACGGCTACCGCCGCGAAGGCAAGCTGTATCTCACCGTGGGCATCGGCTGCACGGGCGGCAAGCACCGCAGCGTCGCGATGACGGAGGAACTCGCACGACGGCTCGCGGACAGGTCGGACCTCGAGGTGCGCGCCGCGCACCGGGACCTGGGGCTGGAGTGACCGCGGGAGGCGACCCGGCGCGCGGGGAGCTCCGCGTAGCCGCCCTGGGCGGCGGCCACGGGCTGTTCGCGACGCTGCAGGCGCTGCGCAGGCTGACGCGCGACATCACGGCCATCGTCACCGTCGCCGACGACGGTGGCTCGTCCGGCCGGCTCCGCCACGAGCTCGGGATCATCCCGCCGGGCGACCTGCGGATGGCGCTCGCCGCGCTGATGCTCGACGACCCGGACGGCCTGTTCTGGGCGGAGGTACTGCAGCACCGGTTCGGCGGCGGTGGGGCGATGGCCGGGCACCCGATCGGCAACCTGGTGCTCGCCGGACTGTGCGAGGTGCTGGGCGATCCGGTGGCGGCATTGGACGCGTTCGTGCAGCGGTTCGGCGTCCAGGGGCGGGTGTTGCCCATGGTGCCGGGACCGCTGCGGATCGAGGCCGACGTCGCAGGGCTCGAGGAGGACCCTCGGCTCACCCGCGTCATCCGCGGCCAGGTCGCGGTGGCGTCAACGCCGGGCAAGGTACGCCGGGTGCGGCTGATGCCGCCCGATCCGGATGCGTGCCCGGAGGCGATCCGCGCGATCCTCGACGCGGACGTGGTCACCGTCGGGCCCGGCTCGTGGTTCAGCTCCGTGATCCCACACGTCCTGGTGCCGGCGCAGCTGGAGGCGCTCGAGGCGACCCGAGCCCGGCGGATCCTGATCCTCAATCTCGCCCCGGAGGCGGGGGAGACGGGCGGCTTCTCGGCCGAGCGGCACCTGCACGTCCTCGCGGCGCACGCAGAGCGACTACAGTTCGACGACATCATCGTGGACGTGGACACGGTGCCGTCGGATGGAGACCGCGAGCACCTCATGCGCGCGACTGCGCTGTTCGGGGCGCGGGCACACTTCGTCCCTGTCTCCGTGCCGGGCACGCACCAGCACGACGTCGTCGCGCTCGCCGAGGCGATACGCGATGTGAAGTATAGTGAACAAATTGCTGCACGTCAGCGAACAGATCGCTAGCCAACATATTCACCCGAGGAGGATCCCCCGTCGTGGCCCTGACGTCCGAGGTCAAGGATGAACTGAGCAGGCTGTCGATCACCCAGGTCAGCAGTCGCCGCGCCGAAGTGGCGGCGTTGCTCCGGTTCGCCGGCGGGCTGCACATCCAGGGTGGCCGCGTGATCGTCGAGGCCGAGGTGGACATGGGCATCATCGCCCGCCGTCTGCGCAAGGAGATCCTGGATCTGTACGGCTACAACTCCGACGTGCACGTGCTGGGTGCGGGAGGCCTGCGCAAAGCGGCGCGCTACATCGTGCGTGTGGCGAAGGACGGCGAGGCGCTCGCCCGCCAGACCGGCCTGCTCGATCTCCGTGGGCGGCCCGTCCGTGGCCTGCCCGCTCAGGTCGTCGGCGGCTCAGTGGGCGACTCCGAGGCGGCGTGGCGTGGCGCCTTCCTGGCACACGGCTCGCTCACCGAGCCCGGGCGCAGCAGCGCACTCGAGGTCTCGTGCCCGGGCCCCGAGGTGGCCCTCGCGCTGGTCGGCTGCGCCCGGCGGCTCGGCGTGACGGCCAAGGCTCGCGAGGTCCGCGGCGCGGACCGAGTGGTGGTGCGCGACGGTGACGCGATCGGTGCGCTGCTGACCCGCATGGGCGCCAACGACACACGCCTGGTCTGGGAGGAACGGCGCATGCGCCGTGAGGTCCGCGCGACCGCGAACCGCCTCGCCAACTTCGACGACGCCAACCTGCGCCGCTCTGCGCGGGCGGCGGTCGCCGCCGCCGCCCGGGTGGAACGCGCGCTGGAGATCCTGGGCAGCGACGTGCCCGACCACCTCGCCCAGGCGGGGGCCTTGCGAGTGGAGCACCGGCAGGCCTCGCTCGAGGAACTCGGCCAGCTCGCCGACCCGCCGATGACGAAGGATGCTGTCGCGGGCCGGATTCGGCGCCTGCTGTCGATGGCGGACAAGCGGGCCGCGCAGGACGGTGTCCCCGACACCGAGTCGGCTGTCACGGCGGAGATGCTCGAGGAGGGCTGACGGCGTACGCGGGCGACTCCGCGGTGTGCCCGAAACCTCGTGCCCAGCGACTCCCGACGCCTGTGGTGGCGCCCGGTTGCGTCCGTACCCTCCCGACCGTCGGCGACGTGTGCACGTCCCAGGCGATGTGGCGGCGGCACACGATAAGGTGATCGGACCAGGCACCACCAAACTAAGGAGCTTCTCAAGTGACGGTTCGGGTTGGCGTAAACGGGTTCGGTCGGATCGGCCGAAACTTCTTCCGCGCAGTCGAGGCCCAGAAGGCCCTGGGCACCACCGACATCGAGATCGTGGCGGTCAACGACCTGACCGATAACGCGACGCTCGCGCACCTGCTCAAGTTCGACTCCATCCTGGGACGCCTGGATCAGGATGTCGTCGCGACCGGTGACGAGATCAAGGTCGGCGACCAGGTGATCAAGGCGCTCGAGGTCCGCGAGGGCCCGGCGGCGCTGCCCTGGGGCGACCTCGGCGTCGATGTCGTCGTCGAGTCCACCGGCATCTTCACCGCTCGCGAGAAGGCCCAGGGCCACATCGACAGCGGTGCCAAGAAGGTCATCATCTCGGCGCCCGCGAGCGGCGAGGACATCACGATCGTGATGGGCGTCAACGACGACAAGTACGACGGCAGCCAGAACATCATCTCCAACGCCTCGTGCACCACCAACTGCCTCGGCCCGCTGGCGAAGGTGCTGAACGACGAGTTCGGCATCGTCCAGGGGCTGATGACCACGATCCACGCGTACACCCAGGATCAGAACCTCCAGGACGGCCCGCATAAGGATCTGCGCCGCGCCCGCGCCGCCGCGATCAACATCGTGCCCACGTCGACCGGCGCCGCCAAGGCGATCGGCCTGGTGCTGCCCGAGCTCAAGGGCAAGCTCGACGGATACGCGCTGCGCGTCCCGATCCCCACCGGCTCGGTCACCGACCTCACCGCGGAGCTCTCCAAGACGGCGAGCGCGACCGAGATCAACGCAGCGTTGAAGGCCGCGGCCGAGGGCAAGCTCAAGGGCATCCTCAAGTACTACGATGCCCCGATCGTCTCCTCCGACATCGTCACCGACCCGCACAGCTCGATCTTCGACGCGGGCCTGACCAAGGTGATCGGCAACCAGGCCAAGGTGGTCTCCTGGTACGACAACGAGTGGGGCTACTCCAACCGCCTCGTCGACCTCACCGGGCTGGTGGGTAAGTCCCTGTAATGTCTTCTGTCCCTACGCTTTCCGAACTGATCGAGAGCGGAGTCGAGGGGCGCACGGTGTTGGTCCGCTCGGATCTCAACGTGCCCCTCGACAACGGGGTCATCACCGACCCGGGCCGCATCGTCGCGTCGGTCCCCACGCTCGAGGCGCTCGCCGAGGCCGGCGCCAAGGTGATCGTCACCGCCCACCTCGGCCGCCCCAAGGGCGAGCCGGACCCGAAGTTCTCGCTCGCACCTGTCGCGGCCGAACTCGCCAAGCAACTGGGCCGCAACGTCCAGCTCGCCGGCGACGTGGTCGGCCAGGACGCCCTGGCCCGCGCCGAAGGTCTCACCGACGGTGACGTGCTCCTGCTCGAGAACGTCCGCTTCGATCCGCGCGAGACCAGTAAGGACGACGCCGAGCGCGCCGGCCTTGCGCGGGCCCTCGCAGAGCTCGTCGACGCGTCCTCGCACGCCGGCCCCGGCGCGTTCGTGTCCGACGGATTCGGCGTCGTACACCGCAAGCAGGCATCCGTCTACGACATCGCGAAGCTGTTGCCGCACTATGCGGGCACCCTCGTCGAGTCCGAGGTGCGCGTGCTCGGAAAGCTCACCGAGAACCCGTCGCGGCCGTACGCGGTGGTGCTCGGCGGCTCCAAGGTATCCGACAAGCTGGGCGTGATCCGGGCGCTGGCCCCCAAGGTCGACACGCTGGTGATCGGCGGCGGGATGGCGTTCACCTTCCTTGCGGCGCAAGGACTTCCAGTGGGTACCTCGCTCCTGCAGGAGGACCAGATCGACGTGTGCAAGGCCCTGCTCGACGAGTTCGGCGACGTGCTGCACCTCCCGCAGGACGTGGTGGTCGCAGATCGGTTCGCGGCCGACGCCGAGTCCAAGACGGTGCCGGCCTCCGAGATCCCCGACGGCTGGATGGGCCTGGACATCGGCCCCGAGTCGGTGAAGCGGTTCGCGGCGGTACTCACCGAGGCGAAGACGGTGTTCTGGAACGGCCCGGCGGGCGTGTTCGAGTTCCCGGCCTTCTCCGCAGGTACCAAGGGCATCGCGCAGGCGGTCATCAAGGCCACCGGCGGCGGCGCGTTCACAGTCGTCGGCGGAGGCGATTCGGCTGCGGCGGTGCGCACTCTGGGCCTCGACGAGGACGGCTTCAGCCACATCTCGACGGGCGGCGGTGCATCGCTCGAGTACCTGGAGGGCAAAGAGCTCCCCGGTCTCGCCGTCCTGTCCGAACCGAACCCCTGAGGAAGAGCAAGCAGATGAGCCGCAAGCCGCTGATCGCCGGCAACTGGAAGATGAACCTCAACCACCTCGAAGCCATCGCGGTGGTGCAGAAGCTCGCCTTCGCCCTGCCGGAGAAGTACTTCGCGCACGTCGACGTGACGGTGATCCCGCCGTTCACGGACCTGCGTTCGGTGCAGACCGCCGTCGACGGTGACGGGCTGCTGATCACCTACGGTGCGCAGGACGTCTCGCCGTACGATTCCGGCGCGTACACCGGTGACATCAGCGGTGCGTTCTTGGCCAAGCTCGGCTGCACCTTCGTCGTGGTCGGGCACAGCGAGCGGCGCACGATCCACGGCGAGAGCGACGAGATCGTGCTGGCCAAGACCAAGGCGGCCCTGCGGCACGGCCTGACTCCGATCGTGTGCATCGGCGAGGGCCTCGAGATCCGCGAGCAGGGCACGCAGGTGGCCTACAACGTCGCGCAGCTCGAGGGCTCGCTCGCCGGGCTCACGGCCGACGAGCTGGCGAAGATCGTGATCGCCTACGAGCCGGTGTGGGCCATCGGAACCGGCAAGGTGGCCACGCCCGCCGACGCGCAGGAGGTGTGCGCCGCAGTGCGGGCCTCGCTCGCCGAGCTGGGCGGCGCCGACGTGGCAGCAGGCATCCGAATCCTCTACGGGGGTTCGGTGAGCAGCAAGAACGTGGGTGAGATCGTGGCCCAGTCCGATGTCGACGGTGCCCTCGTGGGCGGCGCGTCGCTGAAGCCGGAGGAGTTCGCCGCGTTGTCGGCGATCGCCGCCGGCGGGCCGCTGTAACGGCCGGACCGAGCCGGGAAGGTAGACTCATCGACCGTGGAAACGTTGCGGACGTCGCTGAACATCGCGCTCATCGTGCTGAGCCTGCTGCTCGTCGTGCTGGTGCTGTTGCACCGGGGCAAGGGCGGTGGTCTGTCGTCGCTGTTCGGCGGCGGCGTCCAGTCCTCGCTGTCGGGATCGTCGGTGGTCGAGAAGAACCTCGACAGGCTGACCATCTTCGTCGGCATCATCTGGACGGTGTGCATCATCGGCGTGACGCTGAGCATCAAGCTCGGCAGCTGACCTGATCGACGACACAGCGCCGCGGGCCGGACACGGCCCGCGGCGCTGTCGTGTGTCCGCTGTAGCAGCCGAGCGAGGGAGCGGGACGAGCCCCCGGATCACCTGCCGCGGTGCTCGTGCTGAGACATCGGTCGTGCGACGGCATACTGTTCCGCATGACAGCCGTCCCGGATCGCGCCGCCACCGAACCACTCCGCGAGGACATCCGCCTGCTCGGCGGAATCCTCGGCGATACCGTACGGGAGCATGCGGGCACCGAGATCTTCGATCTCGTCGAGAAGGCGCGCGTCGAGTCCTTCCGGGTGCGGCGCTCGGAGATCGACCGCGCCGAGCTGGCGGAGATGTTCAGTGGCCTACCGACGGATCAGGCGGTGCCCGTCATCCGCGCGTTCAGCCACTTCGCGCTGCTGGCGAACCTCGCCGAGGATCTGCATCGGGAGCGGCGCCGCGCGATCCATGTCCGCGCCGGCGAGCCGCCGCAGGCGTCGTCGCTCGCGGCGACGTACGGGCTGCTCGCGGATGCGGACCTGGCACCGTCGGACGTGGCCGACGCGCTGCGGCACGCACTCGTCGCGCCGGTGATCACCGCGCACCCGACCGAGACCCGCCGGCGTACCGTCTTCGAGACGCAGCACCGGATCACCGAGCTGATGCGCTACCGCGACCGCACCGACCTCGACGGGCGTGAGGAGGCGCAGGTCGACCTGGCGCTGCGGCGGCAGATCCTGACGCTGTGGGACACGGCCTTGGTGCGGCTCGAGCGACTGCGGATTCAGGATGAGATCGTCTCTGGCCTACGGTATTTCGAGGCGTCGTTCCTCGAGGTGATGCCGCAGCTGAACCGTGAACTGCGCACCCGGCTCCGCGAGATGTACCCCGGTGTCGATCTGCTCGAGGACGCGATGGTACGTCCGGGCTCGTGGATCGGCGGCGATCGGGACGGCAACCCGAACGTGACCGCAGATGTCGTGGAGATGGCCACGCAGAGCGCGGCCGCAACTGTGCTTGTTCACTACCTGCGGCAGGTGCTCGAGCTGGAACGCGAGCTGGCACTGTCGATCCGGCTCACGGACGTCTCCGATGAACTACTCGCGCTCGCCGCGTTCGACGACTCACCCCGCCGCGCCGACGAGCCGTACCGGCGGGCGCTGAATTGGATTCACGCCCGGCTCACGGCCACCGCGGACGAACTCGTCGCGGAGGAACTCGACGGTCGCCTCGACCTCGGTGCCGAGCGCTACACCGCCCCGGCCGAGCTGCTTGCCGATCTCGACATCGTCGACGCCTCGCTGCGTGCCGGCGGCGACGGACTGATCGCCGACGATCGCCTGCTGGCGCTGCGCGAGGCGGTGAAGACATTCGGATTCCACCTCTCGTCCCTCGACATGCGGCAGAACTCCGACGTGCACGAGGAGACCATCGCCGAGCTGTTCGCCTGGGCGGGTGTGCACCCCGACTACGCGGCGCTCGACGAGGACGAGAAGGTCGCGCTGCTCATCGCCGAGCTGCGAACCCGTCGGCCCCTGGTGGGGCCCGGCGCCGAGTTCTCCGCGCAGACGACCAAGGAACTCGGCATCCTCGCGGCGGGCGCGCGGGCCGTTCGGGCCCTGGGGCCCGCTGCGATCCCGAACTACATCATCTCGATGTGTACGTCGGTGTCGGACATGCTCGAGGCGGCCGTTCTGCTCAAGGAGGCGGGGCTGCTGCGGCGCGGTGACGACGGCGGCGCCGCGTCAGGTAGCTCGCCGGTTCCGGTCCCGGGGCTCGTCTGCCCGCTGAACATCGTCCCGCTGTTCGAGACCATCGAGGACCTCCAGCAGGGCGCACCGACGATGCGTGCCGTGCTGGCGGTGCCGGAGTACCGGCAGCTGGTGGAATCCAAGGGCATGCTGCAGGAGGTCATGCTCGGCTACTCGGACTCCAACAAGGACGGCGGCTACCTGGCCGCCAACTGGGCCCTGTACCGCGCGGAACTCGACCTGGTGAAGATGGCTCGGGAGACCGGGATCACCCTACGGCTGTTCCACGGGCGCGGCGGCACCGTCGGGCGCGGTGGTGGGCCGAGCTACGAGGCGATCCTGGCGCAGCCCCCGGGCGCGGTCCGTGGCTCGTTGCGGCTGACCGAGCAGGGCGAGATCATCGCGGCGAAGTACGCCGAGCCGACGCTGGCACGGCGCAACCTCGAGTCGTTGGTCGCGGCGACCCTCGAGTCGTCGCTGCTCGACACCGAGGGGCTGGGCGAGGATGCCGAGGACGCGTACCGGATCCTCGACGAACTGGCGGTGCTCGCCCGCGACGCCTACAGCGACCTGGTACACCGCACCGAGGGCTTCGTCGAGTACTTCACCACGTCGACTCCCGTCGCCGAGATCGGCTCGCTGAACATCGGCTCGCGGCCCAGCTCGCGGAAGCAGACGCAGAAGATCTCGGACCTGCGTGCGATCCCGTGGGTGATGTCGTGGTCGCTGTCGCGGGTGATGCTGCCGGGCTTCTACGGCACGGGCGCGGCGTTCGAGCGATGGGTCGACGGTGACGCGAGTCGGCTGCAGCAGCTGCGCGAGCTGTATCAGAAGTGGCCGTTCTTCCAGACGGTGATGTCGAACATGGCGCAGGTGCTCGCGAAGTCCGACCTCGGACTGGCCGCCCGGTACTCCGAGCTGGTGGCGGACAAGGCCTTGCGGGACAAAGTGTTCGGGATGATCGCAGAGGAGCACACCCGGACCATCCGGATGTACTTCGCGATCACCGAGACCGACGACCTGCTGGCGGACAACCCGGCGCTCAGGCGTTCGGTGTTCAACCGGTTCCCGTACCTCGAGCCGCTGAACCACCTGCAGGTGGAGCTGCTGCGCCGCTACCGCGCCGGAGACCCCGACCCGCAGGTCCAGCGCGGGATCCTGCTGACCATGAACGGCCTGGCGACCGCCCTGCGGAACTCGGGGTAGCGCCGCCGGAGGTTCGGCGGAGCTCTCGTCAGGGATTCGTCTTGACGATCGGGTCGGTCGGCTGGGCGGTGTCGGAGACGTAGAACGCGTTGCAGTGCTGGTTGTCGAAGCCCTGCTGAAGGCACCACTGCAACGCGTCCTGGGGATCCGAGTAGGCGAGCGCCGCGACCGTCATCCACGCCGGCTCCCCGGGGAGGCCCGACAGTTCGTTCCAGTCGGATGAATAGAGGACCCGCACGTACCCGAACCGCTGAGTGAGTTGGCTGACCTCGGTGAGGATCGCCGAGGCATCCCAGGTCCGACCGTCGAACTGCTGACCGACCCACTTCGTGGAGAGGGCGGGCACCCAGTGGTCGTTCAGCGCGGCCAGGACGTACGGCTTGTCGGCCGACGCCCGGCTCACCAGCTCGGCGGCGTAGTCGGTGTCCGTGGTGGTCGGGGCGGCGGTCACGGTGTTCGGCGTGACTGTCACGGTGCCGGGGGCGACCGTGACCGTGCCCGGCGCTGCGGTGACCTGCGGAGCCTGGGTTGAAACGGTGGTGGTCTGCACGACCGGTCCTGCGCTCGACGCCGGCTGCGGGCGCGGCTTCTTGTTCAGCACGACGAGGTATCCGAGCAGTGCGACGACGATGACCAGCGCCGCTGCGACGCCGGAGAGCACCGGCACGACGTTGCTGCGTCGCTGCGGCGCGGAGGGATACGCGACCGGCTGCACCGGCCGGCTCGCGCCGCCGGGCGAGACCGGGCCGGGCTGAGAAGACACACCCGGGTACGAGCCGAGGCCGGGCTGCGAGAGCGCCGTCGTCGGGTAGGAGTCGACGCCGACGGTCGGCTCGGGGGCGGGACGGATCATGGTGTCCCCGTACGGATCGGAGCCGGCGGCGACCGCGCTGCCGGACCTCTGTGTAAGCGCACTGCGGGCAGCGGCGGCGAGCGAGCCGCAGTCGGGGTAGCGCTCCGCCGGGTCCTTCGCCAGTCCGCGCGCGATGACGTCGTCCATCGCGGGGGAGACGTCGGCAGCGCTGGACGGGCGCGGGACGTCCTGCGTGAGGTGCTTCTTCAGGACGACACCGAGCGACTTACCCTCGTAGGGCGGGTGCCCGGCGAGCATCTCGTACAGGACGCAGGCGAGTGAGTACACGTCGCCTGCCGGGGTCGCCGAGTCGCCGTCGAACCGCTCGGGTGCCGCATACGCCTGCGAGCCCACGAACGTGCCCGCCGAGGTCATCCGCGCCTCGTGGTCGGTGACGGCCAGCCCGAAATCGAGCAGGTACGGGAAGCCGGACGCGGTCAGTTCGATGTTGGCCGGCTTCACGTCCCGGTGCACCAGGCCCTGCGCGTGGGCGGCGTCGAGGGCGCCCGCGATCTGCTCGGTCAGATCGACCGCGCGGGCCGGCGGGAACGGTCCGTGGCGGAGAGCGGCGGCGAGGTTCTGCCCCTCGATGAGACGCATGTCGATGTAGAGGACGCCGTCGATCTCGCCGAAGTCGTGGATCGGGATCACGTGCGGGTCGGCGAGGCGCGCGACGGTCCGCGACTCCCGGGTGAACCGCTTCCGGAACTCCGGATCGTCGGCGAGAGACGCGTGGAGGACTTTGAGGGCGACGTCGCGGTCGCGTCTCTCGTCGTGCGCTCGGTACACCTCGCCCATGCCGCCCCGCCCGAGGAGACCTCCGATCACATACGGACCGAGAGTAGTTCCCGTCCTCGCACCCTCACCCTTACCGTCAGACATCCGTCTGCCCCCCTTCACATCGCGAATGGCGATGGAGCAGATGATATTCCTGGGGTCCGACAGATACTCCGGTCGGATTCCGTTGCGCGGGTGGTCGCCGCGTGCGACGCCGGTATCCTGGCGCTATGACTGCGGGAGCGGTGACGGATCGGGATGTGGTGCTCGGTTTCCTGGCCGATATGGCGGGACGCCGAATATCCGGGGCGCTGGAGGCACTCGCCACCGACGTGGTCTACACGAACGTCGGGCTGCCGACGCTGCGTGGCCGTCGGCAGGCGGCGCGGGTGCTGAATCTGTTGCAACGGCCGGTGTTCGGGTTCGGGGTCGAGGTGCGGTCCGTCGCCGCCGACGGTGCCGGGACGGTGCTCACGGAGCGCGTCGACGAGTTGCGGTTCGGACCTGTGCGGGCGAGATTCTGGGTGTGCGGCCGGTTCGACGTCTCCGACGGCCGAATCATCCTGTGGCGCGACTACTTCGACAACATCGACGTGTTGAAGGGGGTCGTACGGGGGATCGTCGCCCTCGTCGTCCCTGCGGTGCAGCGGCCGCTGGTGCCGTTCGAGCGTTGACCCCGCGAGTCGCCGACCGGGTCAGGATCGATACGACGGAGCGCCGGCATCCTCGTGCGGAGGATGCCGGCGCTCGCCGACCGAGATCGTGACCGCTACAGGGTGCGGGCGATGATCTCCTTCATGATCTCGTTCGTACCCGCGTAGATCATCTGCACGCGGTTGTCCGCCCAGAACCGTGCCACGGGGTACTCCGCCATGTAGCCGTAGCCGCCGAACAGCTGCAGACACTCGCTGGCGACGTGCTGCGCCCGGTCGGAGGTCCACCACTTGGCCATCGCCACCGTCGGGATGTCCAGCTCACCCTTCACGTGCTTCTCGATGCAGTCGTCGATGAAGACGCGCGCGATGGTCGTCTCCGTGATCGCCTCGGCGAGCTTGAACTTGGTGTTCTGGAATCCGAAGATGGGGCGCCCGAACGCTTCGCGCTCCTTGGTGTAGCGCAGGGTCTCCTCGAAGGCGACCTCCATGCCGGCCGCACACGCGTGACCGATGATGAGGCGTTCCTGGGGGAGCTGCTGCATCAGCTGGATGAAGCCCTGACCCTCCTGGGTCCCCAGCAGGTTGCCGGCGGGGATGTGGACGTCGTCGAAGAACAGTTCCGAGGTGTCCTGGCCCTTCTGGCCGATCTTGTTGAGCACGTTGCCGCGGCGGAACCCCTCGCGGTCCGCCTCGACCAGCACCAGGGAGATGCCCGCGGCACCCTGCGTCGGGTCGGTCTTCGCGACTACGATGATCAGGTCGGCCTGCTGCCCGTTCGTGATGAACGTCTTGGAGCCGTTCACGACGTACTCGTCGCCCTGCTTGATCGCCCGGGTCTTGATGCTCTGCAGATCCGACCCGGTCCCGGGCTCGGTCATCGCGATCGCGCCGACCACATCGCCCGAGGCCATCTTGGGCAACCAGGTCTTCTTCTGCTCCTCGGTGCCGTATGAGAGCAGGTAGTGCGCGACGATACCGTTGTGCAGCGACACGCCCCAGGACGTGTCGAACGCCTGGGCCTGCGCCGAGATCAGCACGGCCTCGTGGCGGAAGTCGCCGCCGCCGCCCCCGTACTCCTCCGGGATCGACAGGCACAGCAGGCCCACCTCACCGGCCTTGTTCCACAGGTCGCGGTCGACGTGGTGCTGCTCGGCGTACTTCTCGATGTTCGGAGTCAGCTCCTTGGCGAGGAAGGCGTCGGCCATCTCGCGGAGCTGGTCCATCTCCTCGTCCATCCAGCTGGAACGACGTCGGGCCATGTGGATCGTCACCTCTCGTTGTGCGTCTCGCAGGGTACGGCGCTGCCGTCGATAAAAACAAGCGCCGCTGCATGTATTTGGCATAGTACGCCGCCGCGGTCGCCGTGGGCCGGTGAGGTGTGCCTCGGCGCGTGCAAGCGGGGGCGAGCGTCGCGGCACCGTCCGCCCTGGTCCATATGATCGGATCCGTGACCGCCGACCTGTCCCGCTCCGGGAACCCGTTAGTCCGTGCACTGCGGGCGTTGTGGGGCCAGACGGTCGTCGAGGTGCGGACGTTGCCGCGGGTCTGGGCCGGGGTCGTGTTCAACGTGGTGCTCGCCTTCGCCTGGCTGGTGATACAGCCGCTCGACTACGGCCGCACCGACAGGGTGTCGGTGATCATGACCTATTTCGCGACGTTCGTGCTGGCGGACTCCGCGACCACGAACATGTTCTGTGATCTGGCGCCGCTGAGCCAGGGAAGGCTGAGGTTGCGCAGCGTCGCCGGTGCCGTGTTGGTCCGTAACGTGAGTCTGCTGCTGGTGATCGGCGTGCCGATGGGCGTCGCCACCGGCGTGCTCACCTGGTTTCTCGCGCCGCACCGC
Organism: Tsukamurella soli; assembly: GCF_039541155.1. Classification (NCBI taxonomy): domain Bacteria; kingdom Bacillati; phylum Actinomycetota; class Actinomycetes; order Mycobacteriales; family Tsukamurellaceae; genus Tsukamurella; species Tsukamurella soli. The sequence continues at coordinate 111,512 of NZ_BAABFR010000001.1, read as the reverse complement.
TTCCTGCCGATCTCGGTGGCGGTGGTGGGTCTGCAGGTGCTGATCTGGATGGGGCTGTGCTCGGTCTCTGCGGCACTGCTGCCCACGGTCCGACGCCCCCTGATGGATCGGTGGCGACACCGCCGCGACTGGCGTGAGACGGGCTGGTGGATCGTGGGCCAGACCGTGCCGCTGGCCGGCATCTGGGTCCTGGTGCCGGTCGACGCCGACCGGGAGGTCTTCCCCGGCGTCGGGTTCGTCCACCGGCATACGCCCGGCGGGAGAGACATCGCAACCCTGCAGCACGGCGTCGCGGCGGTGGTCGACGGTGCCGGGCTGTGGCTTCTCGGGGTGGCCATCGCGACCGTTCTGATCTGGCGTTTCGGGCTGCGCCTGCGCGGCTGACGTAGCGCTGCCCGAGACCTCGGGAAGATTTTCGCGAATCGGACGGAACCGATCGGGTAGCCGGTGCGTCTAATTGATGCGGGGCTCCAACGAGATCGGGGGAGGTTGATCGTGGTGATACCGCACGCCTGCGACACGGCGCAGGTCGGGCCGGAGGGGGATCCGACCACGCCGGCGCTGTCGCGGGCAGACGAGGTCCGAGAGTCGCTGGCCCGAGTTTCGGGTACCGGGACCGCCGCACGGGGGGATGTGCGGGTGACGGTCGCGGTGGGGGGACGGCTCACGGGGGTGGTGATCGGCGCGGGAGCGATGACGTTGTCGGGGGCGGCGCTCGCCGCCGAGATCATGACCGCGACCTCCCTGGCGAGCCTGGCCGCCGCCAGGGAGGTCCACTCGGTGGCCTCGCGGTTCTATCCGGATCACGAGATGTGGGGGGAGTTGACGTGAGCGGATTCCACGTGGACGGTCCGGCGATGGCAGAGCATGCGCGCGTCGTGGCCGCGTTGCAGAGGGACGTTGCGGGGGTCGAGACGGCGACGGCCCACCGGTTGGGCGGGCTCGACCTGGGTGCGCTGTTCGTCGCTGTGACACGGCTGGTGAACGACGAGTTCGAGGAAGTAGCAGACGCCGTGCGGCGCCGGGCTTCCGATCTGGCAGCGCATTCGGACGACCTGCAGCGGACGCTCGCGGCGGTGCGCGGCGCCGACGACGGCGGGGCGGCCGACGTGCATACCGCGGCTGGCGATGTGCGCCGGGGCGCGGGCGGGGATGCGGAAGGGAGAGCGTGGTGAGTCTCGTGGACGGGATCCCGCTCGCAGAGGCTGTGCGCGACGCCGCGGCGGCCGTGTCCGACGGCAGTTGGGCGGGAGTGGCCGGCGGCGGCTGGGGAGTGATCGGAGCGGTCGGCGACCTGGTCGCGGACCCGGTGGGGACGATCGCGGGTGCGGGCTTCGGCTGGATCTTCGAGCACGTTCCGGTGCTCCGAGAGGCGCTCGACAAGGTCTCTGGGGATCCGAACGCGGTCGAGGCGCTCTGCACGGCGTGGTCGGACGATGTCGCCGGACCGCTGGTCGGTGTCGCAGCGGCGTTCGCGAACGCGGTGTCGGGGACCGAGGACGCGTGGACGGGCCCGGCGGCCGACGCCTACCGCGCGGCCGGTGCCGAGCTTGCCGGCCACGTGGAGGCGGTCGCGGACGCCGCCCGGGGCGCGGCTGCCGGCGTTCGGATGGCGGGCACCCTGGTGCTCGAGGTGCGTACGTGGATCAGGGACCAGCTCGCGCAGTTCGCGGAGTGGCTCGCCGTCGGCTACGCGATCGCCGCGGCATCGGCGGTACCGACGGGCGGCGCATCCGTGGCCACCTGGATCAACGGTGCAGTGGCGAAGGGGGCGCGTCTGGCGCAGCGGTTCACCGGACGGATCGACGATCTCATGCGCAAGTTCGAGGCCCTGGTGGGGCATCTCGGTCGGCTGGGGGAAGCGGTGCGTGAGCTGCGCAGGACTTCCGGGCGCGTCCACGCGGCCGTCGGCCGGGCCCGGGTGCACGGTGAGTCGGGCACCGCGACGGACGTCGCCGCAGCCGGGGTCGTCGCACGACACGCGGCGGCGACGCCGTCCCTCGTCGAGATCGCCAAGGATGCGGGCAAGTCGGGAGCCCTCGCCGTCGCCAAATCGATGGGCGACGGCTGGAAGACGTTCGCGGCGACCGATTCCGGGGCCTCGACCGCGGGCGGGCGCGCGCCGCCGAGGTGACCTCCCCCGGTTGGGGCAGGATGAGCACGTGACCGATCACCTGCTTCTCGACGTCCCCGCCGCCTCCCGCGGCGCCCACGCGCGTCTGTTGGGGTGGCCCGGCGCGGGGAACGAGTACACGGTCGGCGACACGAGGGTGCATGTGGGACTTCCGGCCTGGGCCGGCGCGCCGGGGCTGTTGCTCGGAGTGCGCGGACCCGACGACGGCGAGGCGAGCGCCGCGGGCACGGTCGGTGAGGCGGCGAGGCTGCTCGGTCGGCGAGGCCTCACGCTGCAGCCGGTACCGTCCGGCGACGGCGACGCTCAGCTGTGGTCGGCTGAGGTGAACGGGCTGACGGTCGGCTTCGCTCCCGGCTGTACGTCAGCCGAGAGCGGTGCCACCGGTGCGGCGGCCGGGACCGGTGCCAAGGGTGCGGCGACCGAGAACTCAGCCGGACAGGCCGACCGCGAGATCGTCGGCGTCGATCACGTCGTGCTGACGTCACCGAACCGGGACCGCACGTTGGCGACACTGTGCGCTCGGCTCGGCTTCGACCTGCGCCTCGACCGGGTGCAGTCGTGGGGTGTGCACCAGCTGTTCCTGCGCCGCGGGCCGCTGCTGGTGGAGGTCGTGCTGCAAGACGACGCCGATCCCGCCGGGCCGGACCTGATGTGGGGGATCGCCTGGCGCACGGCCGATATCGACGTCACCTGTGCGAGGCTGGTGGCGGTGGGCGTCACCGTCGGCGACATCCGCCGCGGCCACAAGCCGGGGACGCGCGTGGCGACGGTGAAGGATCGTGATCTGGGCCTGCCGACACTTCTCATCGAACAGGGGTGATCGCCGGCACCATCGCGGCGCCCCGTCCCGACGCGCGCGCCCCGCATGCGCAGGCATATGCGGGGCGAGCACATCGGTGAGGGCGACTAGCCGAGGAGCAGGGAGTCAGGCAGGGAGCTTCGACGCGGCGGCCTCGTCGATGTACCAGACGGTCTCGTCGGCGCCCCGGGCGCCGGCGCACGGCCAGTCGTCGGGATCGGCGCCGCCCACGCCGGCGGCCACCGCCTCCGCCTTCGCCTCGCCGGAGACGAGGAACCACACCTGCCGCGCGAACGCCACCGCGGGCAGCGTCAGCGTGAGGCGCTTCGGTGGGGGCTTCGGCGAGTCGGACACGGATACCACCAGCTGCTTCTTCTCGCGCACCGCGGCGGTATGCGGGAAGAGTGAGTTGATGTGTCCCTCCGGCCCCATGCCCAACAGGTGCACGTCGAAAGACGGCACCGGACCGTCGAAGCCGCGCTCCCGGGCGTTCCTCGCGAGTTGCTCCGCGTATACCCGCGCGGCGAGCTCCATGTCGCCCTCGAACTCGTCCGAGGTGGGGTAGCGGTACACATGCGCGCCCCGTACGTGCGAGAACAGCGCCTCATCCGCCTGACCGTCGTTGCGGTCGGGGTCCCCGTCGCGCACGAAGCGCTCGTCGCCGTAGAACACGTCGACGCGCGACCAGTCGATGTCGGCGGACCGCAGCTCGCGCAGGATCGCGATCCCGTTGGAGCCGCCGGTCACGACTATCGAGGCGAATCCGCGGGCGGCCTGCGCAGCCGTGATCACCGCTGTCAGGTCCGCCGCGGACACCCGGGCCAGTTCGGCCGGGTCGGCGTAGCGCTTCACCGTGGTCACGAGGCCTCCTCCACCTGGGGTACGCCGGTCAGTGCGAGCTGGTAGATCACGTCGTCCTCGAGCCGTCTCAGCTCTTCCGCCAGGCAGTCGCTGATGTCGCGATGCGCGATCGCGACCCTGCCGTCCGGTTGGCCCGGCCGGCTGATGACCGCGGTGTTGTTCTGATCCACCGCGAGCGTCAATGTTCCGTCGGATTGATGCAGCCGCACCTCGAAGCTGCCGACCACCCGCTGCACGGGAACATCGAGCTGCGCCTGCAGCCAGCCCGCCAGGAGCTCGATCTCGGGTGCGCCGGCCGGCCCGGACACCCGCGCGCCGGTGATCGGGCTGTGCGGGGGCTCGTCGATCGACGCGGTGAGCAGTGCACGCCAGGGCGTGATCCGCGACCATGTGAGGTCGGAATCTCCTGGACGATAGCCGGATTCGCGAGCCGACAGGGCGGCGCGAGCGTCTCCGCCGAGCGTCACGGCACACCGCGCCGCATCGGTGATGCGGCGCGTCGCCAGCTTGCCCAGCCGGTCGTCCGCCGGCACCGTCGGCGCCTGGCCGGGCCACCACGCCACGACCGGGGTATCCGGCAGCAGGAACGGCAGGACCACCGAGTCGCCGTGGTCCGCTAGCGGACCGTACAGGCGCAGCACCACCACCTCGGAGGCGCCCGCATCGCCGCCCACGCGGATCTGGGCGTCGAGCCGCGTCCGCTCGTCGCGCGCGCCCCGGGCGATCACGATCACGCGGCACGGATGCTCACGGGACGCGTCGTTCGCGGCCTCGATCGCGCTCTCGGTGGGCTCGCCCTCCTCGGCCGACACGATCAGCGTCAGCACACGGCCGATGGTGACCGCACCGCCGGACTCGCGCAGACTGATCAACTTCTTGGAGACCGCACCCGTATCGGTGTCGGGAAGGTCGACGATCATGGTCGGCGCCACGTCCTTCCGGTACGCGCGAGCATCTCGTCCGCGCTCTTCGGGCCCCATGTGCCCGATTCGTACTCTTCTGGCCGGCCGCCCTGTGCCCACCGATCGAGCGCCGGATCGAGGATCCGCCAGGACAGTTCGACCTCGGCGTTGACGGGGAACAGGGAAGGCTCCCCGAGCAGGACGTCCAGGATCAGCCGCTCGTACGCCTCCGGCGAGGCGACGGTGAACGCCGTGCCGTACGAGAAGTCCATGTTGACGTCTCGGACCTCCATGGACGAGCCTGGCACCTTGGACCCGAACCGCAGCGTGACGCCCTCGTCGGGCTGCACCCGGATGACGAGCGCGTTCTGGCCCAGCTCCTCGGTCATCGTGTCGTCGAACGGCAGGTGCGGTGCGCGCTTGAACACCAGCGCGATCTCGGTGACCCGCCGACCGAGCCGCTTGCCGGTGCGCAGGTAGAACGGCACCCCGGCCCACCGCCGCGAATCCACCTCGACGGTGATCGCCGCGTATGTCTCGGTGGTGGAGTCCTTCGCGAAACCATCCTCCTCGAGCAGGCCGACGACCTGCTCGCTGCCCTGCCAGCCCGCTCCGTACTGACCGCGGGCGGTGGTCTCGTCCAGCGGCTCCGCCAGTCGTGCGGCCGAGAGAACCTTGATCTTCTCGGATTGTAGTTCCGACGGGTGGAAGCTGGTGGGCTCCTCCATCGCCACGAGGGCCATCAACTGGATCAGGTGGTTTTGGATGACGTCCCGTGCCGCGCCGATGCCGTCGTAGTAGCCCGCCCGACCGCCGAGGCCGATGTCCTCGGCCATCGTGATCTGGACATGGTCCACGTAGTGGCTGTTCCAGATCGGGTCGAACAGCTGATTCGCGAAGCGCAGCGCCAGGATGTTCTGGACCGTCTCCTTACCGAGGTAGTGGTCGATCCGGAAGACCGAGTGCTCGGGGAAGACGTCGTTGACGATCGCGTTGAGCTGCTTCGCAGACTCCAGATCGTGGCCGAACGGCTTCTCGATGACGACGCGGCGCCAGGAGTCGTCGTTCTGCTCGGCGAGCCCCGAACGCTTGAGCTGCTGCAGCACCGTCGGGAACGCCCCGGGCGGGATGGAGAAGTAGAACGCGTGATTGCCGCCGGTCCCGCGCTCGACGTCGAGCTGCTTGAGCGTGGCGGCGAGCTTGTCGAAGGCATCGTCGTCGTCGAAACTGCCCTGCACGAACCGGAAGCCCTCGGAGAGCCTGTCCCACACGTCCTTGCGGAACGGTGTGCGCGAGTGCTCTTTCGCGGCGTCGCGGACGATGGCGGCGAAGTCTTCGTGATCCCAGTCGCGGCGGGCGAAGCCCACCAGGGCGAAGCTGGGCGGCAGCAGGCCGCGATTCGCGAGGTCGTACACCGCGGGCATCAGCTTCTTGCGGGCCAGGTCGCCGGTGACACCGAAGATCACCAACGACGACGGGCCCGCGATGCGGGGGAGGCGGCGGTCGCGCGGCTCACGCAGCGGATTGACCCACTCGTCCGCCCCCGCACCGGTGGTGCCGGCGGGGGAGTCCGCCATCAGGCCTGTGCCTTGAGCTGCTCGGCGGTCGCGTCGATCAACTCGAGCCATGCCTTCTCGAACTTCTCGACGCCCTCGTCCTCGAGCACCTTGAAGACGTCGGTGAGGTCGATCCCCACCTGTTCGAGCGCGCCGAACACGGCCGCCGACTCGTTGCCCTTACCGACGATCGAAGCCGCGTCCGGGGTGCCGTGATCGGCGAACGCGTCCATCGTCTTGCCCGGCATGGTGTTGACGGTGTTCGGCGCGACCAGGTCGGCGACGTACAGCGTGTCGGGGTAGTCCGGGTTCTTGACGCCGGTCGATGCCCACAGCGGGCGCTGCTTGGTCGCGCCCGAGCCGATCGCATGGAACCGAGCGGCGGAGTCCTTCGTGCCGTCCTCGGGGCGCACACCGTCGGTGCCGTTGAAGGCCTCCTCGTACGCGACGTACGCGAGGCGGGCGTTGGCCAAGCCGGCCTTGCCCTTGAGGGCCTTGGCCTCGTCGGAACCGATCTTGTCGAGCCGCGCGTCGATCTCGGTGTCCACGCGGGAGACGAAGAACGAGGCGACCGAGTGGATGCGGGACAGGTCGTGCCCGGCCTTCTTCGCCTCCTCGATGCCGGCGAGGAACGCGTCGATGACCGCCTGGTACCGCTCGACAGAGAAGATCAGTGTCACGTTGACCGAGATGCCCTCGGCGAGCACGCGGGTGATGGCGGGCAGGCCCTCCAGCGTCGCCGGGATCTTGATCAGCACGTTGGGCCGGTCGACGATCTTCCACAGCTCGACCGCCTGCACGACCGTCTGCTCGGTGTCGTGCGCGAGGCGCGGGTCGACCTCGATCGACACGCGGCCGTCGACGCCACCGGTCTGCTCGTAGATCGGCGCCAGGATGTCGCACGCCTCCCGCACGTCATCGGTGGTGACGGTGCGGATCGTGGCATCGACGTCGGCGCCGCGCTGTGCGAGCTCGGCGACCTGGTCGTTGTAGGCGTCGCCCTTGGACAGGGCGGCCTGGAAGATCGACGGGTTGGTGGTGACGCCGGTGACGGACTTGGTCTGCGTCAGCTCGGCGAGCGCGCCCGACTTGATCAGATCACGCGACAGGTCGTCCAGCCACACGGAGACACCGGCGGCGTGCAGGGCTGCGAGATTGGGGTTCTGCGACATGTTCGGTCAATCCCTTCGATTCTCTTCTGGAGGTCTCGCTGTGGAACGGGGCCCGGCCGCGGTGGTGCGGCCGGACCCCGACGTGGGTCAGCCGCGCGCGGCGGTACCTGATGCGCCGCCTGCGGCGGTGATCGACTCTTCGGCCTTCGCGGCCACGTTCTCGGCGGTGAAGCCGAACTTCTTGAACAGCAGCGCGGCGTCGGCGGACTCGCCGTAGTGCTCGATCGACACGGCCCGACCGTAGCTGCCGAGGATCTTCCACCACGGCATCGAGATGCCGGCCTCGACGGAGACGCGCGCGGTCACGGCCGGCGGCAGCACCGAATCGCGGTACTCCTCGTCCTGCGCGTCGAACCACTCGAAACAGGGGAGCGAGACGACGCGCGCCTTGATGCCCTTGTCCGCCAGCAGCTTGGCGGCGCCCACGGCGTACTGCACCTCGGAGCCCGTGCCGATCAGGAGAACATCCGGAGTGCCGTCGGTGTCGACGAGGACGTAGCCGCCCCGGGCGACGCCCTCGGCGGAGGTGCCCTCGAGGATCGGCACGCCCTGGCGGGTCAGCGCGAGCCCGACGGGACCGGTGGAACTGGTGCGCTCGAGGGTCGTCTTCCACGCGTGCACCGTCTCGTTGGCGTCTGCGGGGCGCACGAACGAGAGGTTTGGGATCGCACGCAGCGCGGCGTAGTGCTCGATCGGCTGGTGCGTCGGGCCGTCCTCGCCGAGGCCGATCGAGTCGTGTGTCCACACGTAGATCGGGTCGATGTTCATCAGCGACGCGAGACGCACCGCGCCGCGCATGTAGTCGGAGAACTGCAGGAACGTGCCGCCGTAGGCGCGCGTCGGGCCGTGCAGGACGATGCCGGACAGGACCGCACCCATCGCGTGCTCGCGGATACCGAAATGGAGGGTGCGGCCGTACGGCTGCGCGTTCCAGTCCGACGTGGCGATCGCCGTGGGGCCGAACGAGTCGGCGCCCTTGATCGTGGTGTTGTTCGAGCCGGCGAGGTCGGCGCTGCCGCCCCACAGCTCGGGCAGGGTCTGGCCGGCGGCCGCCAGGAACGCCCCCGACGCGGCACGCGTCGCGGGCCCCTTGTCACCGACGTTCCAGCTGGGCAGGTCGGCGTCCCAGCCGCTGGGCAGCGCGCCCGACTCGAGGCGGTCCAGCAGCGCCTTGCGCTCGGGGTTCGCTGCGGCCCACGCCTCGAAGCGGGTGTTCCAGTCGGCGTGTGCCTTCTTGCCGCGCCCGACCAGCTCGCGGGTGTGCTCGAGCACGTCGTCGGCTACCTCGAAGGACTTCTCCGGGTCGAAGCCGAGGATCCTCTTCACAGCGGCGACCTCGTCGGCGCCGAGCGCCGAGCCGTGGACGCCGCCCGTGTTCATCTTGGTGGGCGCGGGGTAGCCGATGATCGTCCGCAGCACGATGAAGGACGGCTTGTCGGTGACGGCCTTCGCGTTCGCGATCGCCTCCTCGATGCCGGTGACGTTCTCGCCACCGTCGACGTACTGCACGTGCCACCCGTACGACTCGTACCGCTTGCCCACGTCCTCGCTCAGCGCGATCTTGGTGTCGTGCTCGATCGAGATGTGGTTGTCGTCGTAGAAGACGATGAGGTTGCCGAGCTCCTGGACGCCGGCGAGGGACGACGCCTCACCGGTGACGCCCTCCTCGATGTCACCGTCGGAGGCGATCACGTAGATGAAGTGGTCGAAGGGGCTGGCGCCCGGCGCGGCCGCGGGGTCGAACAGGCCGCGCTCGTAGCGCGACGCCATCGACATGCCGACCGCGGACGCGAGGCCCTGGCCCAGCGGGCCGGTGGTGATCTCGACGCCCCGGGTGTGGCGGTACTCGGGGTGGCCCGGCGTCAGCGAGCCCTCGGTGCGCAGCGCCTCGATGTCCTTCAGTTCCAGACCGAAGCCGCCCAGGTACAGCTCCAGGTACAGGGTCAGGCTCGAGTGGCCACAGGACAGGACGAATCGGTCGCGGCCCAGCCAGTGGGTGTCGGATGGATCGTGCACCATCGCGCGCTGGAACAGGGTGTACGCGAGCGGGGCGAGGCTCATGGCGGTACCGGGGTGGCCGTTACCGACCTTCTGAACTGCATCGGCGGCGAGCACGCGGACGGTGTCGACCGCTCGCGAGTCGATGTCGGACCAGTTCGCGGGGTGCGAGGGCTGGGTGAGGGCTTCGATCTCGGAGGTGGCGGTCACGACTTGCAGGCGCTCCTGTTCGCAGGGGTGATTCCAATCGATCAGCCTACTCGGCGGACCCGGGCCGCGTGAGGCTCGTCCCACCACCTGGATTCCGGAATCGCGGGGGCGAAGGTCTACCATGCTGTGTAGTAGTCGTCGAATGGCAAGCGGCCGGTTGTAGCCGACCTGCTGACGACACCAGGTCTGGTTCACGTGAGCGCGCACAGCCGGCGCGCGACAGGAGAAGCGGGTGCGGATGGTGGAGAAGGCTGGGCACGGGTTCGGCGCGCTCAGCCCCGGCGGACCCGTGGACGGGTCCGGTTCCCTCGCCGGCGGAGCCGGTCGCCCGGCACCGTCGGGGCTGGCCGGGCGCGCATGGCAGACGGTTCTCGCGTACATCGCGCTGACCAAGCCCAAGGTCATCGAGCTGCTGCTGGTGGCGACGATCCCGGTGATGCTGCTCGCGGACCGCGGGCACGTGAACCTTCCGCTGATCTTGTCGACGCTGTTCGGCGGCTGGCTCGGCGCGGCTGCGGCGAACACGCTGAACATGGTGGCGGACGCCGACATCGACAAGAAGATGAAGCGCACCGAGCGACGCCCGCTCGCGCGACAGGCGGTGCCCACGCGGCACGCCCTCGTGTTCGGGCTGCTGCTGTCGGTGGCGTCGTTCGCCTGGCTGGCCTGGCGTGCGAACCTGCTGTCGGCGGTCCTGGTCCTCGTGACCATCGCCTTCTACCTGTTCGTGTACACGATGCTGCTGAAGCGTCGGACCTCGCAGAACGTGGTATGGGGCGGCGCCGCGGGATGCATGCCCACCCTGGTCGGCTGGTCTGCGGCGACCGGCCACATCGGCTGGCCTGCGGTGGCGCTGTTCCTCGTGATCTTCTTCTGGACGCCGCCGCACACCTGGGCGCTGGCCATGCGGTACCGCGAGGACTACAAGGCGGCCGGCGTACCGATGCTGCCGGTGGTCGCGCCCGAGACGACAGTGGCGCGGCAGATGGTCTGGTACACGTGGGCCACTGTCGCGGCGACCCTCACCGTGGTGCCCGCTGCGGGCCCGGTGTACCTGGTTGCGGCCGTCCTGTGCGGCGGGTGGTTCCTGTTCGCGGTACATCGGCTGTACACGCGGACCAAAGCCGGGCAGGAGATCAAGCCGCTCAAGGTGTTCCTGCAGTCGAACAACTACCTGGCCGTGCTGTTCTGTGCGCTGTCGGTCGACTCGATCGTCGCCACCCCCACGATCGGTCACCTGCTCGGCTGGTAGCACGAGAAACCACAGCGCCCGGGCATCGATGATGCCCGGGCGCTGTGGTTCTGTGGCGTCGGTCCAGGGGGCGCCGGTCAGGGGATGAGCACGACCGAACCCGTGGTCCGGCGCGCCTGCAGGTCGGTGTGTGCCCGGACTGCCTCCGCGAGCGGGTAGGTGGCGCCGACGCGGAAGTGCAGCCATCCTTCGGCCAGCCCGGCGAACACGTACGCCGAGCGGCGGCGCAGCTCGTGTGTGGTGGCCACGTACGTTCCCAGCGTCGGCCGCTGCACGTACAGCGACCCCAGGCCGTTGAGGCGCTGCAGGTCGAAGGGGGGCACCGGCCCGCTGGCTGCGCCGAACAGGACCACCACACCCGTCGGGCGGGTCGACGCGAGCGAGGCCTCGAATGTGTCGCGCCCGACACCGTCATACACCGCGGGGACGCCCGCGCCGCCGGTCAGCTCGCGCACTCGCGCCGGGACGTCGTCGGTGTAGCGCAGTACCTCCACGGCGCCGGCCGCGCGGGACAGCTCGGCCTTGGCGTCGGTGCTCACGGTGGTGATCACGCGCGCGCCGAGGTGGGTGGCGATCTGCGTCAGCAGTAGACCGACCCCGCCGGCGCCGGCGTGTACGAGGACGGTGTCGCCCGGCTGTACAGCGTAGGAGTCGAACGCGAGGTAGTGAGCGGTCATGCCCTGCAGCAGCACCGACGCGGCGACCTGAGGGGAGACGCCGGCGGGCACCGGGACGGTGCGCTCGGCGGGTACAGACACCAGCTCGGCGTAGGCGCCCGGCAGGTTCGACCACGCGACGACGTCGCCGACCGACCGGTGGGCGACGCCCTCGCCCACGGCGACGACGGTGCCGGTCGCCTCCTGGCCCGGTACGAACGGCAGCGCGGTGGGATACCTGCCCTCACGGAAATACGTGTCGATGAAGTTGACACCGATCGCCGCGGTGCGGACCAGCACCTGCCCCGGACCGGCGACCGGATCGGGGGACTCTCCGTACTGCAGGACGTCGGGGCCGCCGTATTCGTGAACTGTGATCGCGCGCATGCCTTGGTTCTACGCGGTGCCCGGCCCCTGAATTCCCGCGGGGAGCGATTCGATACGCTCGAGCCATGACGGAACACGTTCCCGCCCAGGTTGTGGCCCCCGCGAAGGCGACAGCCCCCGCGAAGGTCGTCGGTCGCGTGAAGGCATTCGCGGCGCGCCACGGTGGGGCGACCGCGGTGCTGCAGGACATGGGTGAGGAGGGCGTCCGGATCACGCTCGTCGGGACCGAGGACGGCATCATGGGCGACCAGGTGGTCGCCGACCGCGCCACAGCCGAGGCGGTCGCGTCGGCGGCGGGTGTGGAGACCTCCGACTGGGACCGGAAGCTGATCTCGACCGCTACTCCCGTGGAGCCGCTGCACTTCCGGCGGATGGCCGGATACCGCGCGTATTCGAAGTAGCCGGGAACCCCGGCCGAGCGATTCGCGGCGCCATCAGCTGGTAGAGGATCGCCGTCTCAGCGACCACCGAGCAGGCACCGGCCACATGCAGCACCACGAGCACACCGGGCACGTGGGTGAAGTACTGCACCACGCCGATGAGTGCCTGCGCGCACACCACCAGAAGCGTGATCCGGACCCGCCGGCGCACGGGCTCGTCGGACGGGCCTCGCGCGATGAGGACAGCGGCAGCGCTCAGGATCGCCAGGAACACCACCAAGAGCCCGCCGTGGATCGATGCCAGCAGCGGGATCGAGACCTTGAGCCGGTCGATCGCCTCGGGGTTGGTGCGGTCGCCGGCGTGCGGGCCCGCGCCCGTCACCGTCGTGCCCGCGGCGAGGACTAGTGCCATCGCCGCCCCGGCCCAGGCGACCAGACGCCGGGCGGTGGCCGGAGCCGCGGGGGTTCGGCCACCGTCGTCGGGCTGCGCGATCTTGACGAACAGCACCGCCGCGATCCAGACCATCGCGCACGAAGCGAGCATGTGCGCTCCTACCACCCACCACTTGAGGCCGGTGAGCACCGTGATGCCGCCCAGCACCGCCTGGACGATGGTGGATGCGGGCATGATCCACGCGTAGACGAGGATCTCGCGGCGCCGCCGCGCCCTGGTCACGGCGAGCACGATCGCCGCGGACAGTGTGATCACGATCCACACCGCGATCTGCCGGTTGCCGAACTCGATCGCCTGGTGCCACCAGGGCACGTCCTGTCGCGCGATCGGCACCAGCGAGTCGTCGAAGCACTTGGGCCATGTGGGGCAGCCGAGCCCTGATGCGGTGACGCGCACGATCGAGCCGGTGACGGCGATGAGCGCCTGGCTCAGGATGACGAGGAGGGCGATGATCCGCTGCGCCCGTGCACTCGGCAGCGGCAGGAGGTCGACAAGACGGAGAAACCCTCGGTACAGCACTCGCCCATCCTACGGGCTACTACAGGCTGTCGTTGAAGCGGACGGCGGCCGCCCGGTCAGCCGGTGAATCGGAACAGCCGGACCGCCGCTGCGGCACCGGTGATGCCCCAGATCACCAGCACGATCAGCCCGAACCAGTCGATCGACCCGCGGTCGGTCGCTGCGGTGAGCGCGTTGGTGAGGGCGCCGGAGGGGATCAGGCGCGCGACGGTGAGCGCCGCGCCGGGGACACGGTGCTGCATTACCACCAGCGATCCGATCGCAGCGAGCGCGAACCACAGGAGGTTGGCCAGTGCCAGCACGACCTCTGCTTTGAGGGTGCCGCCCAGCAGCAGGCCGAGCGACGAGAACGCGAAGATGCCCACGGCCAGTACCACCGCGCCGATCACCAGGCCCGGCGCGTGTGGCCGCCAGCCGAGCGCCGCGCCGATCAGGCCCAGGATCACCGACTGCAGGATCACGACCGCGACCACCGCGAGGGTCTTGCCACCGATGATCCCCCAGCGCGGCAGCGGCGTCGCCCCGAGGCGTTTGAGAGCCCCGTAGCGGCGGTCGAAGCCGACGGCGATCGCTTGGCCGGTGAACGCGGTGGACGTCAGGGCGACAGCCATGATGGCGGGCACGAAGACGTTGGCGCGTGTCTCGGCGTAGTCGCCGATCGGAAGCAGCGACAGACCCACGAGCAGGGCGATGGGGATCAGCATGGTGAGCAGCAGTTGCTCGCCGTTGCGCAGCAGCAGGATCAGCTCCATGCGGGTCTGCGCGGCGAGCATCGCGGTCGGCGCGGCCGGCCGGGGCGCCGGCTCGAACGTCCCCGGCGCGAACCGGGATCCTGCGATCGGTCTGGATCCGTTCACCGTCATCCCCTCAAGTCTCGCCCGGTGAGGTCGAGGAATACGTCCTCGAGGCTCTTCGCCCCCACCTGCAGGTTGCTGATCAGCGCGTTCTCGCTCGCGCACCAGGCGGCCACGCCGGCCACCTCGCGCGGTGTCACCGTGGTTCCGCGGACGACGTAGACGGACTGTCCGTCGGCCCCGCCGTGCGCGGCCTCGTCGACGTCGAAACCGGTGCCCAGCCGCAGCGCCAGCGACCGTGCGTCGAGTCCGCAGGGCGCGGTGAACCGGAGCTCGTTGTCGGCACCCGCGCGAGTCAGCTCCGCAGGCGTTCCGGCGGCGACGGTCCTGCCGTGGTCGATGATGACGACCTGATCGGCGAGCTCCTCGGCCTCGTCGAGCAGGTGGGTCGTCAGCAGTACGGAGACTCCGTCGCGGCGCAGCGAGTCGATGAGATCCCACACGAGCAGCCGAGCCTGGGCGTCCAGCCCGGCCGTGGGCTCGTCGAGGAACACCAGTTCGGGGCGACCCACGAGGGCACACGCGAGGGCGAGGCGCTGCTGCTGCCCGCCGGACAGCCGGCGGTAACCGACCTTGACGACATCGGCCAGACCGAGCGTCGACAGCAGCCAGTCGGGATCGAGTGGGTTCGCGGAGTAGGCGGCGACCAGACGCAGCATCTCGCCGGCCTTGGCTCCGGGGTAGGCGCCGCCGCCCTGCAGCATGACGCCGATCCGCGGCCGCAGCTGAGCGGCGTCGGCGACGGGGTCGAGGCCCAGGACCTCGATGATCCCGTCGTCCGGAGCGCTGAAGCCCTCGCACATCTCGACTGTCGTCGTCTTGCCTGCGCCGTTCGGCCCGAGCAGGGCGAGGACGGTGCCGGTGGGCAGCTCGAGATCGAGGCCGTCGACGGCTGTGAGGTCGCGAAATCGCTTGGTGACGCTGTGTGTCGCCAGCGCTGCCCCGGAGTTGACCACGGGGCTTCAGCCTACCGTCTGGTCGCCGGGCTCCCCGCCGGGGAGCCCGCTACGGCGGAATCTCCGAGGGGTGATCGCGGTGACGTACCGTCGCCCCGAACCGAAGGCGAGGAACATCAGCAGGCCCACGACGATCGCGGTGGTCATCGCCGACCGCGCGATGACGTACGGCGCGATCTCGCCCCCGTTGGGCATGAGGATCAGGGACACGACGCAGGATGCCAGGACCGCCGACAGCCGGAACCCGGGCGCGGTAGCCCATGCGGCGAGCGGGATGATCGCCCACAGCAGGTACCACGGCTGGACGACCGGGAAGAGAAGGACCAGAGCGGTCATCGACACGCCGATCGCGCCCACCGGGTGGATGCGGCCGGACAGGGTGCCGAGCAGCATGCGCAGGACGATCACCGCGGCGATCGCCGCCGCGAGCGGGCGCGTGAGTGCGAGGATCGCGGTCGTGTGGTCGCCCAGTCCGAGCAGCACGCCGACCTGTCCCGTGGCCAGCCCGAGGATCGTGGGGATCGACATCCACGACCGGACCTTGTTCGCCGTGCCGAGGGTGCTGGCGTCGAGCCAGCCGTAGCCCAGGCCGGTGAACTCGCACACCGCGATCACCACGATCACGAGGATCGCGGCCAGCAGGCCTGCCGAGGTGACCAGCGCCACCGTCGACCGCCGCCAGGTGGGCCGCAGTTCCCGGAATGCGGCGCGCCATCCACCGGCGCGCGAACCGAGGTCGGGGAAGGTCGCGCCCAGGCGGCGGGCCAGGGTCATGCCGACGAACCCCATCGCGAGCACGGAGGTGATCTTGATCAGGCTCGACGCGGCTATCGTGGCGGCGCCCGCGACCAGCCACCACCCCGTGCGGGACGGCAGCCACGCGGTGAGGGAGCGTGCGGCGGGTGCCCCGCGGAGCAGCGGAAGCCCGGAGTCGATGGCGCGCAGACACCATTCGATGCCCACGAGCATCAACCCCAGCATCAAGGCCTCGTTGTGGATACCCGCGATGAGATGGAAGATCAGCAGCGGATTGGCGGCGCCCAGCCACAGTGCGGCGACCTCGCTGACGCCGCAGCGCCGGGCCAGCCTGGGCAGGCCCCACACGATCATCGCGACACCGGCAAGCGCGAGCATGCGGTGCGCCACCACGGCGGCGACGATGTTCTCGCCGGTCAGGGCCGTGATGCAGCGGCCCAGCCAGAGGAACAACGGGCCGTACGGCGCGGGTGTGTCTCGCCAGATGTTGGGCACCGACTTGGTGAACACGTGGTCGATCCCCAGCGCGGCGGCGGGCCCGATCTTGTACGGATCCATTCCGCGTGCGGTGATCTCGCTCTGCGCGAGATACGAGTAGACGTCCTTGCTGAACATCGGCGGCGCGAACAGGAACGGGACGCACCACAGCGCGAGGATCCGGTCGAACTGCCTACGGCTGAGGCGGCGCGGCGGAGGGGCCCGATGGTGCACGCCCGGTGTGAGGTAACCGACGGTGTAGCGGCGCAGCAGCACCCAGGCCAGCATGAGCATCGCGGTGCCGACCATCGTCACGGTCAGCGCGGTCGGCAGCATGCGGAACATCAACCCCAGGACGCGGACGCCGGCGATCGGGTTCTGCACGACGGGGAACGCACCGGCGCCGAGCGATCCGAACGCCATCATCACCGCGCCGACGCCGCCGAAGAAGGCGATCCGCCGCGCGGCCCGGATCTCGTTCGGTCGCAACGGCGGGTACTCGCCCTCGTCGCCGTGCAGGCGGTTGACGGTGTCGCCCAGGTCCGTCGGCCGGCGCGCCTGGTCACGGCGGATACCGAGGTAGTCGCCGACCGCCTTCACGGCTGCAGGGGTACGGACGGTCGGTGGCACGGGTTGCAGCGTACCCACCCACTGGTTCCGCGCCGCGGAACCTGTCGCACCGCTGCGCTACGGTCGGATCCGGGGTGATGGGGATGGATCGATTGCGCGCGGCGATCCGGCACGTCCGGGCGGACTACATGCCACCGGCCGGGGACGGTGCCGCCGGCGACGGTGCGGCCGAAGATCTGTTGGAGGCCGTGTACGTGTTCACGCGGTGCCGCGCCGACGAGGTGGGGGAGGACCAGGCACTGCAGGAGATCGTCGTGGCGGCGATCCCGCCCCGCGCGGTGCACGAGCGGATGCAGAAGTGGGCCGAGTTCGAGGCCCAGTTCTCGGTGCCACTCGATCTGCGACGCGTGGAGACCGGGCGGCGCGCGACCCACGATCGCCTGGTCGCGGCTCGCGCCGCGGGGGTCGCCGTCGAGTACCTGGGCGACCCGGCCGAGTACACCGGAAGCGCACCGATCGCGGCTCGCGCCGTGCCACCGCACGTCCCCTGGACGGCGGCCGACCGCAAGCTGGTGATGGATGCGTACATCGCCGACTTCGGGCTCGGACCGGGGGAGTGGATCGATGTGCACTGGCCGCCGGTCGCGGCACTGCAGACCGCGGGGCGGATCGTGATCGCGCCGATGCGCCCCTGCGACTACCACGCGCGTACCTGGACAGAGCCCGACGGTCGGTGTCGGGATTGCGTCGCGACGCTCGCCGTGGTGGTCGACGAGCCGGCGCGATGGTCGTTCACGACCCGCCTCGCGCGTCTGGCGTTGGCCTTCGACGGTGTCGGTCGGCCGCGATTCCACACGGTGTTCGTCGCTGTGGCGCACACCGTCGGCGAGCTCGAGCAGGACCCGCGGGACGTGCTGCTCGGGCCCGCCGACGGTCGTGGTGGGGGGATGCTGTCAGGTGACTGAGAGGTAGCGCCTTCGCCGAGCCGGGGGCGGCGGGCGGGCGCAGAATCGGGCAGGTGACCGACTACGAGAGGTACATCGCCGAGGAGATCGCCACCGACCACGTCGACGGGTTCCTGTCGCGTCGCGAGGCGATGCGCCGGCTGGGCCTGCTAGGGCTGGGCACCGTCGCCGCTTCCGCGCTGATAGCCGCTTGCGCAGAGAACGCGCAACCCGCCGCCGGCGGGGGCTCGTCGTCCGGGCCCGGCGCCGTGGTGGCGGGTGCGAGCGGAGCGCCACCGTCGGCACTCCCCCCGGGCGCGCGGGGCGCCCTGCCCACCACGACGATCGGCTGGGCCGGCCCGACGGCGAAGCTCTCGGGTGCCTGGGCCGCCGCATCGACCCCGAAGGGCGCGGTACTCGTGATCCACGAGAACAAGGGGCTCACCGACTGGGTGCGGGGCATCGCGGGGCGGTTCGCCGGCATCGGCTACTCGGCCCTGGCGATCGATCTCCTCGCACCGGAGGGCGGCACGGCGAGCTTCACCGATCCCGCCGCCGCGACGGCCGCGCTCGGCCGGATCCCCGCTGCCACGCAGGTGGCGAACATGAAGTCGGGCCTGGACGAGATCGTGCGTCGCGTACCTGGTCGCAAGCTCGCCGTGGTCGGGTTCTGCATGGGCGGCGGCCTGGTGTGGCAGCTGCTCGCGGCGGGCGAGCCGCGACTCGCGGCCGCGTCGCCGTTCTACGGCCCGCTGCCCGAGGGTGCCGACTTCGCCAGGTCGAGGCAGGCGGCGGTGCTCGCCTTCTACGGCTCGCTGGACAGGCGCGTCACGTCGACCGAGGCCGCTGCCCGGGCGGCGCTCGAGCAGGCGGGCAACGTGCACGAGCTGGTGGTCGAGCAGGGGGCGAACCACGCCTTCTTCAACGACACGGGAGACCGCTACGACCCGGTCGCGTCCGCCGATGCGTGGAAACGGTTGGGCGGCTGGCTGACCCACTACGTAGAGTAGTCCGGCTACCGCATGGGGAGCTCGAGGCCCCGCTCACGTTCCGACCGCGGGCCGAAGATGCGTCGGTCGGCAGCGGCGATCGCGATGTCGTTGATGCTGGCCTCGCGGCGCGCCATGAGCCCGTGCTCGTCGAACTCCCACAGCTCGTTGCCGTAGCTTCGCCACCACTGGCCGTGCGCGTCGTGCCACTCGTACTGGAACCGGACGGCCATGCGGTTGCGGCGGAATCCCCACAGCGCCTTGCGGAGTGCGTAGTCGCGCTCCCGCGCCCACTTGTCGGTGAGGAAGGCGACGATCTCGGCCCGGCCGGTGATGAACTCGTCCCGGTTCCGCCACACCGACTGGGGCGTGTACGCCAGCGATACCCGGTGCGGGTCCTGCGTGTTCCATGCGTCCTCGGCTGCCTGGACCTTCTGTAGGGCGGTGTTCTCGGTGAACGGGGGGAGGGGCGGGCGGTCTTCGCTCATAGCGTCAGCGTAGGCGCTGGTCAGGGATGCGGGGTCGGGTCGGCGACGACGGAGACGTCGATCGTCCGATCCGCGCGGTGGGCACGGCCCAGGATCGCCCGTGCGTTGGCCTCGTCGACGCGCGCGACCCACTCGCGCGCGCCGGCCCAGGGGCCGTCGTGCAGCAGGTAGTTGCCCTCGGAGATCACCAGCCGGCAACGCGGATCGACGGGGATCGCCCCGGCGACGGGCTGCTCGATGGTCCGCTCCAAGGCGGGGCGTAGGTGACCCGGCTGCGACCGGGTTCGGTGAGGCGGCGCACCAGAGCCGCGTACCCGTCGGCATCGAAGGTGTCGGGGGCGCCCTTGCGGTCCCGGCTCCCGGCGCGCCGCAGATCACGAGCGCGACAGGCCTCTCCGCCCGGACCAGCGCGCGCCGCCGCGATCGCGTCGGCGAAGCCGAGGAGCGGCTGTGGCTTCCGCTCCATGTCAGCCACCCGCCGACAGGGAGCGGTCGGCGATCTCTCTGAGGATCGCCACCTGGCGAGCAAGGGATTCGCTGTCCTCCTGCAGCGCCGTGAGGCGGTCGATGGCGATCTCGTCGGCTCCGAGCTGCCGCGCGAGGTCGATCGCCTCGGACTCGCGGGCGAGGCTCGCCTCGATCGCTTCGAACTCGAGGATGCGGAGCGAGAGCTGTTCCAGCGAGTGGTGATACAACCACAACGCGGCGACACGGCGCGCGAGAGAGTCCGCGAGTACATCGATGGTCCGCAGCTCGGACGACTGCCGATCGCGCGCCCCCTGCCGCAGCGGTTCGGGTTGGCTGTCCGGATCGATGGAGAGAGCACGCCAGCGGAGCCGCGCGATCGAATCGGCGTGCCTGCCGATCTCGCGCCGCTCGGCCAGCGGGTCGAACAGCGCGTGGTGATGCGCGAGTCGGGGGTCGTCCCAGGAGCGCTCGGAGCGGATCTGCCGCACGATCGACGAGGCGATCCAGTCGAGCACGACCTCGGGATAGTCGACCGTGATGTGCGGCCGCCGGACCTTGCCGAGCCAGTCGGCGCGTGCCGAGATCGGGCGGACCTCGTGGGTATGGCGTTCGACGAGACGACGTTCCACCTCGGAGAGGTCGAGGCTTTGTGGGCGCGTCGGGTCCGTCCGCGACGCTCCCGCTGCTGCATCCACGGCGGGTCTGTCCTGCCGGCGACGAATCCGCCAACGGACGGGTGCCGGGGCGGCGAGGGGCGTCGGCGGATCGACCCGTGCGGCGGCGTCGCGTGCGCCGAGGCGCCTGCTGGTCTCGAGCTTCGCGACGAGTGGTGCGGGCAGAGCGGACAAGTCGATGACGCGGCGGGTCCGTGTGTGCCATGCTTCACGATCGAGCGCAGCCTGCACCGGATCCACTGCTGCCTTGGCAGTGTCGACCTCGTCGGCGCTCGCTGCATCGAGCGTCAAGCGCCGGCCACCGGTGTCGATCACTCCCCGGTCGTCCATTCCGCCCCCTGCCTCGATGATGTCCGTCGATCGTATTCCGGCATGCCGACAGGTTCGCCGTCGGACGAGCACCGGGACCGCCGGGGCGGCGCGCAGCTACAGGAGGCTCGAGCGCGGCCCGCTCCAGGTGACCACCACCTCGTCCCGTGCGCGGGTGGCCGCGACGTACAGCAGCGAACGCTCCCGGAGCAGTGCGTCGTTGCGCTCCTCATCGGGCACAGAGCACACCACGGTGTCGGACGGCAGATGGCGCTCCGTGACGGCGGCGAGGATGACCCTGCGAAATTCCATTCCCTTCGCGCGGTGCATGGTGAGCACTTGCACGGCGCCTTCGGGTGCTGGATCGGAATCGACTGCAGCCGCGCTGATTCCATGGCTCTGCAGGGCGGCGGTGAAGGTATCCCGGTCCTTGCTCGTCCGTGTGAGCACCGCGACGGAGCCGGGAGCCGTAACGTCGTCGAGCCACGCCGCGACGCGGCCGACGACGGTGTCCACTTCCGCTGCCGTGGAGGCGCATTCGACGAGTTCCGGCGCGGGCCCGCGGCGCGCGGATCGGTATCCCGTGGTGGAGTCGGGCTCGTCGGTGATGTCAGCGAATTGCGCACCGGCGAGGATCCCGAGCGCGAAGGCGAGATTCTGGGCTGTGGTGCGATAGTTGAGCGTCAAACGCGTCGCGCGCCCGACGATGTGCACGCCGAGATGCTTGAGCGTCACCGGCTGCCCGTAGATGCGCTGGTGGCCGTCCTCGGCGATGAACAGGTCGTCCGGCCCCTCCGGCACGAGGGCACGCAGCAGCCGCCAGTGTGTCGGGCCGAGATCCTGTGCCTCGTCGACGACGACGTGATCGGCGACCGTGGCGCCGCGTGCACCGTCGATACGCACCTGCTCGGCCGCGAGCGCCAGCACCTCGGCGTAGGTCGCCGCGCGGGCCTCGACGCTGCGACGGCGGAACTCTTCGACGATATGCCACACCGCCATCCGTTGCGCTCGCGACAGGCGTACGCGGCGGCCGGGACGGGGGATCGTCAGATACCGCTCGAGGGTGATGATCCGGTTCGCGAGAACGACCGCGGTGTACTCGGCGTCGAGGAACGCCGGGGTCGCAAGCCGGGGTTCGAGGTTTCCGACCGTGCGTGCCGCCTCCCTCCATATATGGTCCGTGCGTCTACGGTCGGGGCCCAGCTTCTTTGTCGGGCTACCCAAGAGGGCCGCGGTTGCCGCGGACTGGTCCGGCGTGCGTCTCAACACCGCACTCGCGAGGGAGTCGATACCCCCGACATAGATCCCCGGGTCGCCGATCCGGTTGTGCACCGGCAGGTCCGGGGCGAGTAGCGCGACATCCCGGCGCAGGTTGTCCGCGAGCGTCCGGTTGAACGTCGTCAGGACGATCCGCGCGGTCGGATCGCGCCGCGCCAGCAGCGCGGCGCGGTGGATCGCCACCACCGTCTTCCCGGTCCCTGCCCCGCCGGATACGCGCGCAGGACCGCTGAACGAGCGCTCGACGAGCGCGCGCTGTTCCGGGTGCAGGAAGGTTCGCCACGCAGCGAAGTCTCCGCCTTCGATCACCCGCCGCAACTCTGCGTCGTCCTCGATGAACGCGAACTGCATCCGGGCGGCCGGGTGCCGCAGCGCCTCGGCCAGCTGTTCGTCCTCGCTCTGGGGCGAGCTGGAGGTGGTCACTGCGGCTCGCTGCAGCTCGAGCTGCTCGGTGATGGTGTCGAGTGATGTACCGGTCAGCAGGTTGAGCAGGGCATCGGCCTGCCACGGTGCCAGGTGGTCGCCGAGGGCCCAGGCGGCGTTCTCGTCGGGTGCGCCCACCACGGCTGCGGCGACGTCGGGCTCGAAGCCCAGCCGCTCGACGAGTTCCGCGCTGGTGTATCCGGCGGACTCGAGGTAGCCGGGCTGCGGGCGGGTGATGGCACGCCCGACGGTGCCGTCGTCCGGGACGCTGACCCGCTTGCGGCGGTCGTCCACACCGTCGAGCTCACCCATGATGGCCTCGGCGACCTTCGTGGCGGGGTTGATCTGTAGCCGTGACGTCTTCGCCAACGCGATGGCATCGTCGTGCGGCCACACGCCCATGTAGATGTACGTGGGGTCGTGTGGGGTATCGAGCCGGAACAGGACGGCGCGCCAGAACTTGTCGACTCGACCTGTGCGTACGCGGCGATCGGCGGAGCCGTGGATGGGTTCGATGTGCAGGCCCGGGAGCGTGTCGTCGGCGCTCAGCTTGGTAAGGAAGGTCACGAGCTTGCTGTCGATCGACTTGTCCAACTTCGGCATCGCGCGGTTGTTGGACGCCCACACCAGCGTCGGCATCGCAAGCTCCTTCGCTCCCGTTCCCGGATACGTGTCGCACCTGTGTGGCAATCTTCCCGTAGTCGTACAGGAAAGGGGGAGCGATGTCGTCGTTTATGCAGGATCTGGCCTCGGATATGGAGTTCGGGCTGGCACAGCGGTTGGAGACGGCGCGCCTCTACCTCGAGCTCAATCACGACGAGAACGAGATCCGCCGCGTGCAGGAACTGTACGGAAGGCTTGCCCGTTCCGCGGTCGACCACGGTGTGTTCGGCCAGGTGGCTGCGAGGTACCCCGCGATCACACTGTGCGCGCTGTGCGGTCATGCGGCGCTGGGCTACGAGGCTGGTGCGTTCTGGGAATCGTTCTGGGAGCGGGCTGAAGTCCCGCGCGAGCAGCGTCGCGAAGAGCAGGTGCGCCATGCGGTTCCTGGGCTGCTGGCGAAGTTCGGCCTCGTCGACTTCGACGGCCTCGCCGGGCCCGAGTACCTCGCGCGGTTGGCGATGCAAGCGGGGATCCCGGTGCACTGCCTCGAGGATCTGGTGGGCGTGATCGAGGACCACGTGCGGGCGGGGCGGGAGGAGTCCGGCGCCGAGGTACTGGCCTGGCTCACCGCCTCCGGGATGGAGCATCGCCTCACGGTGCTGGATGCACCGGTGCAGAACTTCCTCCGTCACGGCGGGGTGACCGCACGCGCGATCCTCGACCGCATCATCGAGTTCTTGAAGTTCACCCAGACCAGCCCCGAGGTGTGGAACGACCTGGAACTCGTCACCGAGACGACCGGCCTGCCCACTCTCCTGCTCGACGCATTGATCGACCGGGTGCATCGTCGGCCCTTCCTCGCACAGGCCGACGGTGGCTCGGCCGACGGTGCGCGCCGCGCGCGGACACCTGAGCTGCGGCTGTCCGCCGACGACGGTGCCGTCGAGGTCCTGCTGCCGTATCCGGGTGGGGACAGCCCGTGGCGAGTCACGATGGGCGGGTCGACGCAGGCCGTTCCCGTCGCTCGGGAGTGGGGCGTCATCGATGCCGGGGATCAGCCGCCGACGCCGGTGGCGGTACCGGGCCCGGTCCCGAATGTGGTCGCGCGCTGGGAGTCCGAGCCTGCGCGGGCCGTCACCGTCGTCGACCCCGCCGACCCGCTGCTGCTGTTTCGCCTCGATGGGCGACTGCTGCGGCCGACCTCCGTGCTGCCGCAGGGTGAGGTGACCGCGGTGTGGCCGGGCGACGCCACCGTCGTCGGAGTGGCCGACGACGGTGCGAAGGCCCCGGTACGCGTGATCGATCAGCTGTCGCCTCCGGACGGCTGGCGGGGATGGCGTCGCGCGACGATCGACATCGCCGGCTGCGCGGGTCTGCGGGTCGTCCGTGGCGAACTGCTCGGCCCGGTCCGCCGGGCCGCCGCTGCCGGGGCGCCGCGGGTCACGCTGAGACCGCCGGTGCCCGGTGTCCGGACCACCGGCGGTGCGGCGGTGTTCGCGGACGGTCCGGTGGTGTCGCTTCCCGCCGGCGCCGGGGCCTGCACCGTGACGGTGAACCGGACCGGCGACCTGCGCGTCCTCACCTCGGTGGATCTCCCGGTCACCGGTGTGGCCCACGAGGTGAGCCCGTTCGACGCCCTGTCCGCCGGCCTGGGGCACTTCGATGTCCGCGTGCGACGGGCGGTGGGGGACGAACAGGTGGTGCAGTGCTTCGTCGCGGTGGGACTGACGGCACGGTTCAGCAGCCCGCTGCGGATCCCCGTGGCCGGTGGACTGTCGGAGGTCACCGCGGAGTTCTCGACGAAGCCCGGCGTGTCGGTGGATCGGACACGGATCCCGTTCGGCACGGCGGACCGCACCCTGCCGTTGGAGGTGTGCGCTGAGGGCCACTCCGCCCGGTTGATGGTGACGCCGCTGCACGTCGAGCTCCGATACCGCGACGGCGCGGTGCCCGGTCCGTGGCGGTCGACGGCCGTGCAGGTGGTGCCGGACGAATTGGCGACGGAGGGGTTCTTCGAGCTGCGTGTGCCGGTGGACGCGGTGGTGACTTTCGTCGTGCGCGACACGGCGAAGGTGGAACGCCAGCGCGAGGACGTCAAACGCACCCCCGAGGGCCTGTATCGCGTATCCACGCGGCTGCTCGCAGACACTGCCGTCGCGCTGATCCGTTGCGATGTGATCGCGCGCATCGTGCACGACGGCGGGACCCGTTCGGTCGTGGTCGCCAGAGTCGGGCCGGCCCGACTCTGCTCGCGTGTCGACTTGGTCGACGGTCACCTGGTGTTCGCCGATCTGTCCGCATCGTCGGACGTCGCGGCCGCGGTGTGGCTCGAGGCGGCACCATGGCGCGGCGCGCAGACGGTGGAGATCGCTGATGGCCGTGCGGCACTCCCGGAGGAATCGATCGGCGCGGGGCCGCTGCGTGTCGACGTCTTCGTGGACGATCCCTGGGCCCTCGGCGCGGCACCCGAACATCCCGGCGAGGATGCCTTTCGCGTGCTGCAACCGGGCTGGCCGCTCGACGACGACGCGGGGCGGGAGGCGCTCTCGCGCTTCCTCTCCGGCGACGGCGACCTCGACGACCTCACCGGCGCGCTCGACGTCGTCTGGGACGCCCTCCGCTCGGAGCTCCTGGACCGGGACACCGTCGACGTCCTCACGCGACACCTCTGTGCCCACCCGCGCCGCGGCGTCGAGTCGCTCGGCGACGCCACCATGACGCATGCGCAGATGGTGCGCTGGCTGGTGGGGAGTGGTCTCGCGACACGGGGATTCACTCCCGAATTCACCTACTCCGGCACGTACCCCAACCCGCTCGTCGGCTGCCTGGTCCGACTGGCAGACCTCACCGAGACGGAATTCGCCGAGGAGTACGAGGGCGAGCGCGGTGAGATCGTCGCGTACCTGCGCGCCAACGGCGGCGACGAGATGATCAACCTGCTGCGTACGGGGCGCATGATGCGGCCGGTCGACGGCGTGATGGACGAGACCGCTGCGAAGCTGGCGGAGATGCCGCGCGGAGCGGTCGACGAGATGTTGTCCACATTGAACTTGGTTCCGGTCGGGCTGCTACACCCGGATTCACGTTTGGAGGCGGTGGTCGGTGCGTTCGACCACCGCACCGACTGGAACGACGATCCTGCCGTCGCCGCGCTGCTCGGCGCGACACGCAGCCTGCTACGGGAGGTTCGCCGAGCATGTCCCGATCTCGCCGACCTCATCGACCTCCGCAACGAGGCCCTCGACGGCGTCTCCGGACTCGACAACCGGCGGTGGCTGCTGCTCTCGGTCCAGTCGCTGTCGCTGGCCGCGGCCGCGCGGCTCATCGCCTGGGGCCTGCGCTCCGAGGCGATCCTGCCGGAGCGGGTTCGCGAGGCGTGGTCCCGGATGGCAGAACTCTTCCCCGATGTGGTGGCGGCGGACCTGCTGATCGCAGATGCCGCCATCGCCCACCAGCAACACCCGCGCATGATCGGAGCGGGTCCCACCACAGGAGCACACGATGACTGAGACCTTGGATGCCCTCGCGGCGGGTCGCGCGGTCGAGGAGACGTACAAGCGGTACCTGAAAACGCTTCTGGCGCCACGCGATCCCGCGCTCTCCGCGGCGTTCGACCGCGCGATCGACGCGACCACCGCACTGACGAAGGGGCCGCTGCTGGAACTGACACCGCCGTACGAGCCGGGTGCGTCGGTCGCAGATCTGGTACGTGAGCGCGTCCTGGGGTCGGGCATGCTCACGCTCGGCTCGGGGATCGAAGTCGACCGGCCGCTCTACCGGCACCAGGAGCAGGCCATCCGCAAGGCCGTCGCCGGTCGAAACCTGGTGGTGAGCACGGGTACCGGCTCGGGTAAGACGGAGAGCTTCCTCTACCCGATCCTGAATTCACTGCTCGCCGAGCGGGATGCGGGCACGCTCGGGCCCGGCGTCCGGGCGATCCTGCTCTACCCGATGAACGCGCTCGCCAACGATCAGGTCGCGCGCTTGCGTGACTTGCTCGCCGACGCTCCGGACATCACGTTCGGGCGGTATACCGGTGAGACGAAGGAGCGCGACCGCGAGGCGCTCGCCGCGTTCACGGGGGCCCACGCGCGCGGTCCGCTGCCGAACGAGCTGCTCAGCCGGGAGCAGATGCGCGCGACTCCTCCACACATCCTGCTGACGAACTACGCGATGCTCGAATACCTGCTCCTGCGCCCCAAGGACGTCGAGTTGTTCGAGGGACCGCATGCCGGGCACTGGCGGTTCATCGCGCTCGACGAGGCGCACGTCTACGACGGTGCTCAGGGTGCGGAGGTGGCGCTGCTGTTGCGGCGGCTGCGCGGCCGGGTGGCGCCCGAGGTCGGCTTGCAGTGCATCGCCACCTCGGCGTCTCTGGACGGCTCGACGCGCGAGCTGCAGGGGGAGGAGGCGACGGCGTTCGCGCGCAACCTGTTCGATGCGCCCTTCGAGTACGTGGACGGCGAACCCCAGCGGGAGGACCTGGTGCGCGCGCACCGCGTCGTCGCCCCGGCGGAGGTCACGTGGGAACTGACCCCGCAGGAGCTGCTTGCGCTCGCCGATGCGGGCCGGGTCGACGCCGATCGCCTGCAGACGGAGCGGCACATCGTCGAGCTGCGGCGATCGCTGGCTGAAGGGCCGGTAGGGGCGGCCGTGCTCGCCGGTGCGTTGTGGCCCGGTGACGCGCGCCGGTCGAACCTGCTCGATGCGCTCGTGGCGCTCGGCGCGCGACGTGGGGTCGACGGTGGCCCCCCTGTCCTGTCGGCGCGATATCACATGTTCGTCCGCGCGACGGAGGGTGCGTACGTCGGCTTCACCGATGCCGGACCCGATGTGCTGCTGTCGCGGCACGAGATCCACCCGGACACGGGCCGCGCGGTGTTCGAGTTCGGCACCTGTCAGCGCTGCGGCGCGGTGCATCTCGCCGGTGCCCCCCGGCGCGAGGCCGGTCGGACGTTCTTCGTCCCGGCCGAGTCGGAGGAGGCGGTGCACTGGTTGGTGCTCACCGACGCCGGCGATGAGTTCGTCGACGAGGACGAGGAGACTCTCGCCGAGAAGCAGGTAGCCGCAGCGAGATCGGGACTGAAGTGGCTGTGCACCGGATGCGGTGCGCTCGGCGCCGACGGCTGCGCCGATCCAGGATGCGCCGACGTGCAGCAACTCCGGGTGCGTGAGCACCCGCGGAAGTCCAGCGTCATGAGTACGTGCACCGAATGCGGCGCGCGGGCCTATCAGGTGATCCGGAGGTTGCGCACCGACCAGAACGCGGCCCCCGCTGTCCTCACCACCGCCCTGTACACCAGGCTGCCGGCTGCGGGCGACGATGCCGCCGCCGACCTGCCGGGTGGCGGTCGGAAGTTGTTGGCGTTCTCCGACTCCCGGCAGCAGGCTGCGTTCGCGGCGCCGTATCTGGAGCGGACATACAGCAGGGCGCTGGAACGGCGGCTGTTGGTCGACGTGCTGCGCGCACACGCCGGCGCGGAGCTCTCCCCGGACGACATGGCCGGCGAAGTGCGCCTGACCGCCGACGGGGCAGGCCTGTTCGCGCGTCACGCCACCGACATCAGCCGACGCCAGGAGGTCAACCCGTGGGTGACCGCGGAGCTGATCGCGATGGACCAGCGTCAGTCGTTGGAGGGGCTGGGCCTGCTCGCGGTGCGGCTGGTGCGCACCGTCGAGATCCCCCGCGCCTTCACCCAGCTCGGGCTCACCACCGACCAGGTGTGGTCGCTGCTGGACGAGCTCGTACGCACGCTGCGGCTGCAAGGCGCGGTTACTCCGCTGAACCACGTGGACATCGCCGACGACCGCTTCGCGCCGCGGAACCGACGTGTCTCGATCCGGACGAGCGGGCCGGACCCCAAGAAGGGGATCATCAGCTGGAAGCCCGGCGGCAAGGCGGGTACCACCAACGCGCGACTGCTGCTGGTGCGAAAGGTGTTGGGTCGCCTGGCTGCGGAGGCGCTCGAGGACCGGATGCTCGAGGCGGCGTGGAAGCTGCTCGTCAAGGCGGGGCACATCGTCGAGGTCGCGGGCGGCAGCGCCGGCGTCGTGTACCAGGTCGACCACCGCATGCTGAGGATGACGGCCGGCGGGTCGGTCTCGTGGTTCCGCTGCGCCGTGTGCCGCCGACTCACACCCAGCGACCTGCACGGCGTGTGTCCATACGGCCCGTGCGGGGGCACCGTCGAACCCTACGAGGTACCGCCGCTCGGCGACGACACCAACCACTACCGCGTCCTCTATCGGACCCTGCGGGAGGCGCCGCTCACGGCGCGCGAGCACACCGCGCAGTTGACCTCGGCAAAGGCTGCGGAGGTGCAGCGCGAGTTCATCGAGGGCAAGGTCAACGTGCTGTCCTGCTCGACGACGTTCGAGCTGGGTGTCGATGTGGGCGACCTGCAGTCGGTGATGCTCCGCAACATGCCCCCGCGCACGGCCAACTACGTGCAGCGAGCGGGCCGCGCGGGACGGCGTACGGGTTCGGCGGCCTTCGTACTGACGTACGCCCGGCGCAACTCCCACGACCTCACCCAGTACGCGTCCCCCGAGACCATGATCGCGGGTCGCATGCGCATCCCCTGGGTGCCCGTCGGGAACCTGCGCATCGGGCGGCGTCACGCGCACTCGGTGGCGCTCGCCGCATACTTCCGGCACTGTGCAGACGCCGGCATCGGCGAGTGGCGCAAGGTGGGTGAGTTCTTCGCGCCCGAGGACGGAACCGACTCGCCCGCCTCCCGGGTCGCAGGCTTCCTCAGCCCGGTTCCCGACGGGATCCGGGCTGCGCTCGGCCAGATCCTGCCGGAGGCGACGGCCTTGCACGTCGACGTCGCGGGTGACGGCTGGGTCGCTGAACTCGCCGACCTGCTAGCGAAGGCAGAGGCGGGGGTGCGACACGACCTGGACGTCTTCACCGACCTGCAGAACGAGGCCGTCGCCGCGAAGAAGTATCAGGTGGCCTCCGCGCTCGAGCGAGCGATGAACACCGTCCGCGCCCGCGATCTCATCGGCTTCCTCGCGAACCACAACGTTCTGCCCAAGTACGGCTTCCCCGTGGACACCGTCGAGATGAGCACCGCGCACTGCGACCAGGCGGCCGGGCGCGACCTCGACCTGTCGCGCGACCTGAGCCAGGCGATCTTCGACTACGCACCCGGATCACAGGTGGTTGCAGGCGGGTGGCTGTGGACTTCACGCGGGCTGCAGAAGGTGCCCAAGCGGGCGCTGCCGCGGTACCACTACCGCATCTGCGAGGCATGTGGTCGGTTCAGCTGTGACGTCGGCGAACTGGCGGAGACGCAGTGCGAGACCTGCGGCGAGTCGGCGTCGCAGGTTCTGCAGATGGTGATCCCCGAATTCGGGTTCATCGCCGATCGCAGGGTCGAGCCCGTCGGGTCCGACGTGCCGCAGCGCGTTTGGGGAGGCTCGAGCTATCTCGACAGCCCAGGCGCGGAGAGCGCACACAACACCTGGCCACCGCGAGGTCGCAAGACGGTCGACGTCCGGGCGAGCACCGCCGCCTGGATGGCTGTCGTCGCCGATGCCGGCGGCCGGGGGTTCCGCCTCTGCAACTCGTGCGGCTGGGCCGAAGTCATCGGGGCCGCGACGAAAGGCGGTGCCGCGAAGGCGAAATCGGACGCTCACGACCACCCGGTCACGGGTCGCACCTGCGACGGCATCCCCAGCAGGGTCTCCCTCGCGCACCGCTACCAGACCGACATCGCCGAGTTCACCTTCCCGCGAGACGTGGTGAGCTACCACCGCGATGCCGAGGCCCGCTGGCACTCCGCCCTGTTCGCGCTGTTGGAGGGCGCCTCGGAGGCCCTGGAGATCGCCCGCGACGATATCGACGGCACACTCGCCTGGAGTGGCGAGCAGCGCAGCATCGTCCTGTTCGACACGGTCCCTGGTGGTGCCGGTGCCGCAGCGCAGATCGCGGCGCGTCTGCCGGAGGTGCTCGACGCTGCCCATGCCCGCGTTGCGCGATGCGAATGCGGCCCGGAGACCTCGTGTTACGGCTGCCTGCGGTCGCACCGCAACGGCCGTGTCCACGACCGGCTCTCGCGCGCCGGGGCGCTGGAGGTGCTCGAGCACCTCGGCGTCGGCGGCCGATCCGACCGTGGCCGCAACCGCCCGTGGGGGCACGACCTGTCGGATTTCGACGACGGACTCGCGAACCTGCTCGCCGAACTCCATGCGCGCGGAGTGTGCGAACCCGAGATCGGCGCGGAGTGTGGTCGCGACAACTGGCCGGTGGTCGCCCGGTGGGCCGGACCGGGCGTAGTACTGGTCGACGCCACGCACGTCGACCGCGACGCAGACCTGGCTGCGTCCGGGTTCAGGGTGTTCCACGCTGCAGACTCCGCACGCGACATCGCCGACGCGATCTCGGGAGCGGCTCCGGAAGGGCCTGTGTGACAACGGAAGGGGACGGCGCGTGTGTGCGAGTGCCGGACGGGAGTTCCTGGATGGTGGCCGGGCGACGTCGGTGCCGGCGCTGCCCGGGCCGATGGTCGGCGGCGACATCGTGGTCAGGACGGAGGACGGTCCCGTCCGACCGCCGCGCAGCGGCCCGCGGCGCGTGGTAGGCAGGAGGGCATGACCATACCAGTGGCGACGCTCGACGGATTCACCGCCGGATATGTCGAGGCCGGCGGCCTGCGTACCTGGCACGAGGTCCGCGGCGACGGCCCGCCGGTCTTGTTGCTGCACGGCGGGCTCGCCGGGGCGCTCGGGTGGTGGGGACAGGCGCAGGCGCTGGTGGACGCGGGGTTCCGGGTGCATGTGCCGGAGCGCCGCGGCCACGCGCACACCCCCGACGTCGACGGACCGCTGACCTACGCCGTGATGGCCGACGACACGATCGCCTACCTCGATGCCGTGGTCAGCCGTCCCGCGCACCTGGTCGGCTGGAGCGACGGAGCCGTGGTCGCGCTGCTGGTGGCGCAGCGTCGGCCGGATCTCGTCGACCGCATGGTCCTGATCGGCCAGTACTACAACTCCGACGGTCGGATCACCGACGGTGACGTCGACGATTGGCTGCGCTCGGACGATGCGGTCGCACTGCTGCGTCAGGGCTACGATCCGTACTCGCCGGACGGGCCCGACCATTTCGGGGTGGTGTACGAGAAGGTCCTCGCGATGTGGGAGGCGGAGCCCGAGATCGAGCTCGCGAGCCTCTCGTCGGTCGCGAGCCCGACGCTCGTGCTCCAGGGCGACCGCGACGAGGTCAGCGTCGCGCACAGCCTCGCGGTGGTGGAGGCGCTCGGTGATGCGCGGCTGGCGGTGCTGCCCGGATCGCACCTGCTGCCGCTGGAATCGCCGGCCGTGGTGAACCCGCTGCTCCTGTGGTTTCTGCACGCCGACGCGGTCGACCCGGGGTTCGCGGTATCCGGCTGACGGAGACTGCGGATCCGGCGACCGAGGTGGAGTTCCGGCCGACGTGTAGCGAGCTAAGGCTTGCCTTGCTAGCATGCCCGGCTCATTTACGAAACAATGGTGTTGTGAAAACACACGAGGCGGCTTCTCGCGTCGGCGCACCCGCGCCGCGCGCGGTCGTCATGCGCCGAGTCGCCGGCGGGCGAGTCGCCGGCGGGGGCCCTGCAACGGCCCGCGAATCGGTGACACGTCCCGCGGAAGGGGACACCCGGCACGCGATCGTGTCGCTGCTCATGGAGCGGGGTGCGTGCACCGCCGTGGACATCGGTGCCGCCCTCGACATCACGCCGACGGCGGTCCGCCGCCACCTGGACATCCTCGTCGACGCCGGTGAGGTGACCACTGCGACACCGTCCGGCCACAGCGCCCGCGGGCGGGGTCGGCCCGCCCGGGAGTTCCTGCTCACGCAGACCGGGCGCCGGCAACTCGCGCAGGGCTACGACGCCCTCGCACA
This sequence comes from Tsukamurella soli, assembly GCF_039541155.1. Lineage (NCBI taxonomy): Bacteria > Bacillati > Actinomycetota > Actinomycetes > Mycobacteriales > Tsukamurellaceae > Tsukamurella > Tsukamurella soli. Next base: position 78,551 of record NZ_BAABFR010000001.1, on the reverse strand, counting down.
GGACGCCCTCCGTGCCCTCCGTGAGGTGGGCGGGGAGGACGCGGTCCGAGCATTCGCCCGGCGCCGCGCAGAGGCCGCAGTCGCGGCCGCCAAGGACGACGCGAGTCGGGACACGGGCGAGGCCGCCCGTAGGATCGCTCTCGCGTTGTCGGACGCCGGATTCGCAGCCGATACCCGCACCGTCGGGACCGGCGTCCAGATCTGCCAACACCACTGCCCGGTGTCGGAGGTCGCCACCGAGTTCCCGGAACTCTGCGAGGCCGAAATAGAGGTCATCGGAGAGTTGTTGGGAACCCATGTCCAACGTTTGGCGACCATCGCCAACGGGGACCGCGCATGCACGACCCATGTGCCCCTCATCACGGGGCAGCCGAAGGAGCGAGGATGACCACCACCGAGAACGAGACCGCGGCCCTGGCCCCGGTCGGCCAGCCGCCGAACTCGGGGCCGCTCACCCAGGAGCAGACCATAGCGTCGCTGGGCAAGTACGGCTACGGGTGGCACGACACCGACATCGCGGGCGCCTCGGCGCAGCGCGGGTTGTCGGCGGCGGTCGTCGCCGACATCTCGGCCAAGAAGAGCGAGCCCCAGTGGATGCTGGAGGCGCGGCTGAAGGCACTCAACATCTTCGGTAAGAAGCCTATGCCGACTTGGGGCAGCAACCTCGACGGCATCGACTTCGAGAACATCAAGTACTTCGTGCGGTCGAGCGAGAAGCAGGCCGAGTCGTGGGACGACCTCCCCGAGGACATCAGGAACACGTACGACAAGCTGGGCATCCCGGAGGCCGAGAAGCAGCGCCTCGTGTCGGGCGTCGCGGCGCAATACGAGTCCGAGGTGGTCTACCACTCGATCCGCGCGGACCTCGAGCAGCAGGGGGTCATCTTCCTCGACACGGACACCGCGCTCAAGCAGCACCCGGAGCTGTTCCGGGAGTACTTCGGCACCGTCATCCCCGCCGGTGACAACAAGTTCTCCGCGCTGAACACCGCGGTGTGGTCGGGCGGCTCCTTCATCTACGTGCCGAAGGGGGTGCACGTCGACATCCCGCTGCAGGCCTACTTCCGGATCAACACCGAGAACATGGGCCAGTTCGAGCGGACCCTGATCATCGTCGACGAGGACGCTTACGTCCACTACGTCGAGGGCTGCACCGCGCCGATCTACAAGTCGGACTCGCTGCACTCCGCGGTGGTCGAGATCATCGTGAAAAAGGGCGGCCGCTGCCGCTACACGACCATCCAGAACTGGTCGAACAACGTCTACAACCTGGTCACCAAGCGCGCCAGGGCCGAGGCCGGCGCCACCATGGAGTGGATCGACGGCAACATCGGCTCCAAGGTCACCATGAAGTACCCGGCGGTGTGGATGGTGGGCGAGCACGCCAAGGGCGAGGTGCTCTCGGTGGCCTTCGCGGGCCCGGGGCAGCACCAGGACACCGGCTCCAAGATGGTGCACCTCGCGCCGAACACCTCGTCCAACATCATCTCCAAGTCGGTCGCACGCGGCGGCGGCCGGGCCTCGTACCGCGGCCTGGTGCAGGTGAACAAGGGTGCGCACGGCTCGCGGTCGACGGTGAAGTGTGATGCGCTGCTGGTGGACACGATCTCGCGGTCGGACACGTATCCGTACGTCGACATCCGCGAGGACGACGTGACCATGGGCCATGAGGCCACCGTCTCCAAGGTGAGCGACGATCAGCTGTTCTACCTGATGAGTCGCGGCCTCACCGAGGACGAGGCCATGGCGATGGTGGTGCGCGGCTTCGTGGAGCCCATCGCCAAGGAGCTGCCGATGGAGTACGCCCTCGAGCTCAACCGACTGATCGAGCTGCAGATGGAAGGGGCCGTGGGCTAAGTGACGGAATCGATTTCGCGACCCGCTGTGGCGACCGACAACAACGTGGCCGTGGCCGCCGAGGCCGCCCGCCCGGTCGCCAACAAGGGCGAGTTGTTCACGTCGTTCGACGTCAACGCCTTCGAGATCCCCAGCCACCGCGACGAGGCCTGGCGGTTCACCCCGCTGCGCCGCCTGCGCGGGCTGCACGACGGCTCTGCGGTGGCCGACGGTGTCGTCACCGTCAGCACCTCGGCGGTGCCCGACGGCGTGACCGTGGAGACCGTCGGGCGCGACGACGCGCGCCTCGGCACCGCGGGTGTTCCGTTCGATCGCGTTGCGGCGCAGGCATACACGTCCTTCCCCGAGGCGACCGTCGTCACCGTCGGGCGCGAGGTCGCCGTCGACGGTGGCCTGACGGTCACCGTCGCGGGCCCGGGCGAGGGCCGGACGGCGTTCGGCCACCTGCAGATCCGCGTCGAACAGTTCGCGCGCGCGGTGATCGTGTTGGACCACAAGGGATCGGGCACCGTCGCGGAGAACGTCGAGTTCGTGATCGGCGACGGCGCGACGCTGTACGTCGTGGACGTCCAGGATTTCGCCGACGACGCGGTATGGGTCACGCAGCACCACGCCCGCGTCGGCCGCGACGCCACGATCAAGCACTTCGCCGTGCAGCTCGGCGGCGATCTGGTCCGCATGACGCCGCACGTGCAGTTCGCCGGCCCCGGCGGGCACGCCGAGATGTTCGGCCTGTACTTCGCCGACGCCGGCCAGCACCTCGAGCAGCGTCTGCTCGTGGATCACAGCCAGCCCTACTGCAAGTCGAACGTCGTCTACAAGGGCGCGCTGCAGGGGATCGAGCGCGGAAAGAAGGCCCGCTCTGATGGGCGTTCCGCAAGCTCCACGCCCGACGCCCACACCGTCTGGGTGGGCGACGTCCTCATCCGGGCGGAGGCAGAGGGCACCAGCACCTTCGAGACCAACCGCAACCTGGTGCTCACCGACGGTGCCCGTGCCGACTCGGTGCCCAACCTGGAGATCGAGACCGGCGAGATCGAGGGCGCGGGCCACGCGTCGGCGACCGGGCGGTTCGACGACGAGCAGCTGTTCTACCTGCGTTCGCGCGGTATCCCGGAGGACCAGGCGCGCCGCCTCGTGGTGCGCGGCTTCTTCCAGGAGCTGATCGAGCGCATCACGGTGCCCGAGCTGCGCACCCGCCTCGAGTCCGCCATCGAGACCGAACTGGCCACCGCCGGCGTCTGACGACGCCATCAGAGAAGACGCCACCAGAGAAGACGCCACCAGAGAAGACTAGGAAGCACATTGTCTACCCTCGAGATCCGCGACCTGCACGTGAACGTCGTGCAGGCGGACGAGAACGCCGAGCCGATCAACATCCTCAAGGGTGTGGACCTCACCATCAACTCCGGAGAGACCCACGCGATCATGGGCCCCAACGGTTCCGGCAAGTCGACGCTGAGCTACGCGATCGCGGGTCACCCCAAGTACGAGGTGACCCAGGGCTCGATCACCCTGGACGGCCAGGACGTGCTCGACATGACCGTCGACGAGCGTGCCCGGGCCGGCCTGTTCCTCGCGATGCAGTACCCGGTCGAGGTTCCCGGCGTCTCGACGTCGAACTTCCTGCGTTCCGCGGCGACCGCTGTGCGCGGCGAGGCGCCCAAGTTGCGCACCTGGGTCAAGGAGGTACGGGAGGCGATGAGTGAGCTCGACATCGACTCCCAGTTCGGTGAGCGCTCCGTCAACGAGGGCTTCTCGGGTGGCGAGAAGAAGCGCCACGAGATCCTGCAGCTGGGCCTGCTCAAGCCGAAGTTCGCGATCCTCGACGAGACCGACTCGGGCCTCGACGTCGATGCGCTGCGCATCGTGTCCGAGGGCGTCAACCGGTACGCCGAGCGCGAGCACGGCGGCATTCTGCTGATCACGCACTACACCCGGATCCTGCGCTACATCCACCCGGAGTTCGTGCACGTCTTCGTGAACGGCCGCGTGGTGGCATCCGGCGGTCCCGAGCTCGCGGATGAGCTGGAGGAGAACGGCTACGTCAAGTTCACCCAGGCCGTCGGAGCCTGACGGACCGGATGGCGAAGGGAGAGAAGCGATGACGGTGGAGACCGACGGACGCGGAACCCGCGTGGAATTCCGGGACGCCATCGACGTAGACGCCGTCCGCGCCGACTTCCCGATCCTCTCGCGCACCGTGCGCGACGACAAGCCTCTCGTCTACCTCGACTCGGGTGCCACGTCGCAGCGGCCGCTGGCGGTGCTGGACGCGGAGCGGTACTTCCTCACGCACCACAATGCGGCGGTCCACCGCGGCGCGCATCAGCTCGCCGAGGAGGCGACCGACGCCTACGAGGACGCCCGGGCGGCGATCGCCGGCTTCGTGGGCGCCGACGTCGACGAGATCGTGTTCACCAAGAACGCGACCGAGTCGCTGAACCTGGTGGCCTACACGCTGGGCGACGACCGCAGCGCGCCGCTGCTGGGCGGCAAACGGCTGGGGGAGGGCGACACCGTCGTCGTCACCGAGCTCGAGCACCACGCGAATCTCGTTCCCTGGCAGGAGCTCTGCCGCCGCACTGGCGCGACGCTGAAGTGGTACGGCGTGACCGACGACGGCCGGATCGACCTCGACTCGCTCGAGCTGGACCAGACCGTCAAGATCGTGGCGTTCACCCACGTCTCCAACGTGACCGGTGCCGTCGCCCCGGTCGCGGAGCTGGTGCGCCGGGCCCGCGCGGTCGGGGCGCTGGTGGTGCTCGACGCGTGCCAGTCCACGCCGCATATGACGGTCGACTTCCACGCGCTCGACGTGGACTTCGCGGCGTTCTCCGGGCACAAGATGTTCGGGCCGTCCGGAGTGGGCGTGGCCTACGGCAAGCGCGAGCTGCTCGAGCAGCTGCCGCCCTTCCTCACCGGTGGGTCGATGATCGAGACCGTCACGATGGAGGTCTCCACGTACGCGCCGCCGCCGCAGCGGTTCGAGGCGGGCGTGCCGATGACCTCGCAGGTCGTGGGTCTCGGCGCAGCCGTGCAATACCTCGATCGGCTGGGGATGGACGACATCGCCGCGCAGGAGCACGCGCTGGTCGGCGCCGCACTCGCGCGGCTGAGCGCCATCGACGGGGTCCGGATCATCGGTCCCGCGGAGAACGTCGACCGCGGTTCCGCGGTGTCCTTCGTGGTGGACGGGATCCACGCGCACGACGTCGGTCAGGTGCTCGACGATGCCGGTGTCGCGATCCGCGTGGGTCACCACTGCGCGTGGCCGCTGCACCGCCGGTTCGGCGTCGCCGCCACCGCGCGTGCGTCGTTCGCCGCTTACAACACGATCGCCGAGGTCGACGCGTTGGCGGACGCGATCGTCGCGGCGCAGAGCTTCTTCGGAGCCGCCTGATGCGGATGGAACAGATGTACCAGGAAGTGATCCTGGACCACTACAAGCACCCGCACGGCCGTGGCCTGCGTGAGCCGTTCGGCGTCGAGGTGCACCACGTGAACCCGACCTGCGGTGACGAGGTGACGCTGCGCGTGCAGCTCTCGGACGACCGCCAGACCGTGGTCGACGTCTCGTACGACGGCCAGGGCTGCTCGATCTCGCAGGCATCGACGTCCGTGCTGACCGATCAGGTGATCGGCAAACCCGTGGGTGAGGCGTTGAAGATGCTGCAGGGCTACACCGAGATGCTTCAGTCGCGGGGCAGAGTCGAGGGAGACGAGGACCTGATCGGTGACGGCGTCGCCTTCGCCGGGGTGTCCAAGTATCCCGCACGCGTGAAGTGCGCACTACTCGGCTGGATGGCCTTCAAGGACGCCCTCGCCCAGATCATCGATTCGGAGGAACGATCGGCATGACCGAGCCCATCACCACACCCAACCTGCCGTCACTCGACGACGTCGAGGAGGCCATGCGCGACGTGGTCGATCCCGAGTTGGGGATCAACGTCGTCGACCTGGGCCTCGTCTACGGCATCAGGGTCGACGACGATGCGGCCGCGCTGCTCGACATGACGCTGACCTCCGCGGCGTGTCCGCTGACCGATGTCATCGAGGACCAGACCCGCAATGCGCTCGTCTCCAGCGGCCTGTGCACCGACGCCAAGATCAACTGGGTCTGGATGCCGCCGTGGGGTCCCGACAAGATCACCGACGACGGCCGCGAGCAGCTGCGGGCCCTCGGCTTCACGGTATAGCTGCGCTCGGCGGCACCGCCGGAGTGCGGTTGCCCGGTTCTCGCGGCGTACCGATCACCCGCCGGCTGTGCCGATCACGCCCGTGAGCTGTCGGGCCCGCGTCGGATCGAGATCTCCGGCGCGCAGCCGCTGGAGTTGGTAGTGGGCCCACCGGCCCAAAGGAAAGCCGTCCGCCGACACGAGCGATCGGGCCGGGAGCCGGCCGCCGTTCTCCACCATGTGCAGCGTCAGGTACGTGAGGCCTCGGTCCCAGCCGGTTTCCCGTACGCTCCACGTCCATCCCGGGATTGCCTCGAGGGCGGCGATCCGCGCGGAGCTCAACGCTCCCAACCGGTGGCGTTGCCGTTGATAGGCGACCCACTTCCCGAGCGGATAGCCTGCCTCATCGACGAACCCCTGCGGCGGAGCGCCGTCCGCGTTGCGGTCGACGTACTGCGTCAGTGCTGCGACACCGTCGGTCCACGACGAGTGCCCCGGGCGGCCCCACTGCCACCCCGGGATGGACGCGAGCGCGGCAGATCTCCGTGGCGACAGCCTCCCCTCCTTGTGCGCGCTGCGCTGCGCCATCATCCACGCTCCGAGGCGGTAGCCGTCCGCGGTCACGTGACGTGAAGGCGGCACGGAACCGCTTTCCTCCACGTGCTCCACGAGCCGTGAGAAACCGTCCACCCAGCGTTGCTCCTGCCCGGTCTCAGCGCCCCGTGCGTCGTCCAGGCCGAACGCGTTGTTCCTGACGTGCGCATAGGTGATCTCGCGGGATACGCAGAGGATCCGGCGTTCGCCGTCATCAGCAGTCAGGGGGACGAGGAGGTTGTCCCACCGTTGGATCTCCGTCGCGCGACCGTCCGGGTCGCCGGTGCGTCCCAGGAAATGCGACGGCGCACCGCCTGCCGCCTCGACGAGTGCGCGACGGCCTTTGCCACGGGCCGATGCGGGTAGGAGGTCGACCCACAGTACGCCCCGTGTGATGTCCTCGGCAGAAGTTTGCAACGCTGTCCGGCCGGCCCCGTTCATGTGCAGGAGCGCACCGTCGAGGCCGATCACCTTGATGCAGTCGGGGTGGGATTCGAGCGACGGGTCCAGCCACCACTGTCCCCTGCCCCACGCCTGCGCATCCGAGTCGTCGTCGCTCACGTGATCCCTCCCTCGATGAGCTGCGCGAAGGCGACGTCGCGCGGTGCCGCTGCGGCGTAATGGCAGCCCTGCGAATACGTGCAACCGGCTCGATGTGCGCGCCGATGGGCGTCGTCCGTCTCGATCCCCTCGGCGACGGTCTCCATGCCGGCGGCAGCGACAGCGGAGACGATCTCCGGCAGCGGCGGCCGGCGGTCGGTAGGGCATACGTGCTCACCCAGATCGTGGTGGCCCGTGACGGACTCGTCGATCTTGACGATGTCGACGTCCAGATCGTTCAGTACCTCCAGATCGAGGCTGGTGCGATCCGGGTGGTAGTCGTCGATGCAGATCGTCGCACCGGCGTCGTGAAGCGCTGAGAACACCTCGGCGAGTCGTCCTATGTCGGCGACCGGTCGTGTCGCGGTCAGCTCGATCCACAGATCGGCGACATCCACACCGTATCGACCCGCCGTCTGGATGAGACCTTCGACGTAGGCAGGGTCGCTCAGTTCAGTCGCCGATACGTTGATCGACGCGTACGTGCTTCCGCCCATCGCGTTCAGGTAGGCCAGGTCGGCCAGGACGATGTCGGTGACGTGCGCGCCGATCGCGGCGCTGATTCCAGCGGAGTCGGCGACGGCTTCCAGAGCCTCGGGGGTTCGCCAGGTCGAATCGCCGTCGTTCCAGCGCATCAGCGCTTCGATCGCGACCGTGCGGCGCGTGGTGACCGCGACGATGGGTTGGTAGAAGACGTCGATCCCGACACCACGGGGTCGGGATGTTTCGGTCCGGCCGCGCGGCGCGGCCTCACCGGATGTCACCGGGACCCGTCCCCGGTCCGGATCAGCGCGTCCTGGATCGGCGTCGGCGTGCGACTGCGCGAGCGTGATCGGTGGAGCGGGATCCGGACCTGCGCCGTCTGCGCGCAGGTGGGCTGTCCCATCGCTCGTCGCCCGGTGGAGTCGACTCGGGTGGGCCGTCCGTCCGACTCGATGATCTCGACGCGGTCCGCGCGCAGGTCCGTATCCTCTGGAATCCAGTTCACGCCGGCCGTCAACTGGCCTTCTCCCCACGTGATCCGGTCACGATTCGACCGCCTCCGAAAGGGGCGGCTGTCACCGTGCCACATCCGGCAAGTCGGACGGCACTGCCTCTCGTGTCCGCGTCCATGAATCCTTCTTCCGGTATCGCATCACCCGGCTGACTGTGCGAGACGACCTGTCGACCATAGAACGTTGATACCGGAGCGTTGCTCCGAGCACAAATGAGACGGGACATGGGACGAGTGGTCGATCTGTTTCACAGTCGGGCCCGGCGGAATTCTCGTTCGTTCGATTTCTCATACGTGATCGGATCGGTCAAGACTAGGCGCGGAACGCCGACCATAAACGAATCGCATCTCGCATCGTTGCCGTTCCTCTCTGCTCGGATCGACCCCGACCTGCACCGCTGGCGGCGCTTCGCCCTGGACCGGCCTACGATCGAGGTCAGCGATTATCGAACCGGCGAAATGGTTCATCGGATATCTGCGACCCATGAGCGGAAATCCCGAATCCGCCGATAGTTCGAATCAGAGCACGCGCTATGTGGGAATCGCGCTCTCACACTGTGTAGATGTCCTCGGGTGGCCTGAGTCGACCTCGTCGCGGTTCGCGTGAGATCGACTCAATCGCCTACGCCGGACCGCGCAGTCGAGGGATACTCTGAATGATTCGGTACCGGCGCGGATCGCCCGCTCGGATCGTAGGGTGATGTCATGTTCGTCGATCTCGGTGTGCGTGACTTCCTCGACCGCGCGGAACTGGTCTATCCCGACCGGGTCGCTGTGGTCGACGAGCCGGATCAGCCGGCACCGTCGTGGGGCGAGGTGACGTACCGCGACATGGCCCGGCTCGCCCGCGGGCAGGCGGCCGTGCTCGACGCACTGGGCGTCGCCGCCGGCGGACGCGTCGCGATCGTGTCGCAGAACGCCGCCCGGCTGCTCGTCTCGTTCTTCGGCGTCTCGGGCCGGGGCCGGATCCTGGTGCCGATCAACTTCCGACTCGCGGCCGCGGAGGTCGCGTACATCGTGGCCGACAGCGGCGCGGAGGTCCTCATCGTGGACCCGGAGGTCGAGCACCTGCTCGACACCGTCACCGCGAAGCACGTGTTCGTGATCGGGCGCGACGATGAGAACATCTTCGGCGTACCGGGGTCCACCGCCACGCCGGTCGAGTGGTCGGGCGACGAGAACACCACCGCCACCATCAATTACACGTCCGGCACCACCGCCCGGCCGAAGGGCGTCCAGCTGACGCACCGCAACCTGTGGCTGAACGCCGTCACCTTCGCGTTGCATGTCGCTCTTACCGAGAACGATGTACTGCTGCACACACTCCCGATGTTCCATGCGAACGGCTGGGGCATGCCGTATGCGGCGACCGGAGTGGGTGCCCGACACATCGTGCTGCGCAAGGTCGACGGTGGCGAGATCCTCCGGCGCATCGCGGAGCACGGCGTGACCATCATGTGTGCGGCCCCGGCCGTGGTCACCGCGGCCCTGGACGCGGCCGCCGCGTGGCCCGGCGAGATCCCCGGCCGGGGCACCGTCCGCATCATCGTCGCCGGCGCGCCGCCCCCGACGCGCGTGATCCACCGTGTCCGTGCGGAACTCGGCTGGGAGTTCATCCAGATCTACGGTCTCACCGAGACGTCGCCGCTGCTCACCGTGAACCGCTTCCGCTCCGAATGGGAGGCCGACGAGCCGATGGAGCAGGCCCGGCGACTGGGTCGTGCCGGCGCACCCGCCCTGGGCGTGCGGATCGCCATCGACGAGGACGGCGAGGTGCTCGCCCGCAGCAACCACGTTCTGGACGCGTACTGGAACAAGCCCGAGGAGACCGAGAAGGCGCTCGCGGGTGACTGGTTCCACACCGGCGACAAGGGCAGCCTCGATGACGCCTACCTCACGATCGCGGACCGGAAGAAGGACGTCATCATCTCGGGCGGCGAGAACGTCACGTCGATCGAGGTCGAGGACGCGCTGATCGCGCACCCCGCCGTCCGGGAGGCCGCGGTGATCGGCATCCCGGACGAGAAATGGGGTGAGCTGGTGACCGCCATCGTCGTGACCGACGGGAGCACCGTCACCGCCGCCGACATCGTCGCGCACTGCCGTACCCTGCTCGCCGGGTACAAGTGCCCCAAGCGGATCGAGTTCGTCGACGCCCTGCCACGTACTGCGACCGGCAAGATCCAGAAGTTCGTCCTGCGCCGGCCGTTCTGGGAGGGCCGAGACAAGCAGGTCAACTGATCGACCCCGTCCACTCCCGCTAGTGCGACGTCAGCAACCACCGGTTGGACACGACCTTGAAGCATGGTCGGTCGCCCGACTCGGCCAGCGGCCGGGCATCGCAGTGGTGCCACACGATGCCTTCGGCCGGGCGTCCGGGAGCAACGAGCGAACGCGCTGCGTCGGCCTGTGCGACCGCCGCATCGATGGTGGCGGGTAGCCGCAGGTCCGGGTAGACGGGCGCGGCTCGCGCGGCCGCCCAGGCCGGCCATTCGGCGCGCGGAACCTGGGCACCGTCGCGCCCACGCGGCGAACGCCGCGAACTCGACCCGCGGCATGTGCAGGCGGTTGCCCTGGATATCGGGCCCGAACAGCTCACCTTGGAGAACCCAACCGGGCCCGACCTCGTCGAGTAGACCCTCGCGGGTCGCGACCTGCACCGAGGTCAGGTCCTCGGTGGGCTCCCATTCGTAGTGCCGCCCACACACCCGCAGGCCGTGCGGCGTCGTGATGTAGGTGGTGGAGGTGCCGTCGATCTTCTCGGTCGCATACCACTCGGCGGGCTCCAGCGACGGATACGTCGCGGCCAGGTTCTGCACGCGTTCGGCGTCGGTGGTGCGCGCGAGCACCGTCGGATACATGCCCCGGGCGGTGCCCTGCAGCTCGGCCGGCAGGGGAGGCTCGTACAGCCGCACTCCGAGCGCGGCAGCGAGGTCGTCGATACCGTCGGCCTCCGGTACCTCTCGCGTGGGCAGCACGAGGCCGTGCGACAGCACGCCGCGGAGCGTGATGGTGCGCAGCACGTGGAACGCGCGCCCGTCGATGATCTTGCGGCCCCGCGGCCTACCACTATCCGCCACCCTCCGAAGGTCGCCACTTCGATCGCGTCGGCCCCGGCGATCGGGTCGACGGCATCCACGGTCCGAACCGTGACCAGTTCTCTGCTCATGGAAGACGGTCATAGCCGCGGGGTCGGACATATCGCTACCGGTTTTCGGCAGTTACCGGACACTCGCCAGCGCCAGGCGCGCGTGCGCCCGAACATCGGCGTCGGAGTCGTCGAGCGCGGTGGCCAGGGCGTCGATCACGTCGGGTGCCTCCGGCCAGGTCCGCAGCGTCAGCACCGCGGCCTTGCGGACGTCGAGGTGCGGGTCCGCCAGCTTCGGTCGCAGCGTGGTCGCGGCACCGTCGGGTCCCAGGCACGTGGCGCCGCGGGCCGCGCCCTGCCGCACCTGCCACGCCGCGTCGGCCAGCCCTGTAGCGATGCGGTCGGCGTCGCCGGAGTCGCCGAGCGGGCCGAGCGCCGCGAGGGCGGCTGCACGGACGAGCGGGTCGTGGTCGGTGACGAGGGAGCGCACGGCGTCGGCGCCGCCGGCACCGACGGTGGCGAGGCCCGCGGCGGCCGCGATGCGGACCTCGCGGTTCACATCGGCCGCCGCGTCCGCGACCGACTCCCAGGCGTCCAACGACACCAACCCGCGGATCCCCACTATCCGCACGCGATGGTCGGGATCGTGTGCCAGCCGGGCGAATTCGGCGAGACTGCCCGCGCGCAGCGCGCGCAGCAGATCACCGATCCGGGCACGGACGACCGCGTCGCCGGACGCCAGGTGCGTGGCGAGGCCGTCCGCCGACGGCAGCACTTCGACCAGCTCCGTCAGCCCCTCGGCGGCCGAACGCCGCACCCGCGCATCACCGTCGGCCAGCGCGTCGCGCAGGGCGGGCAGGTAGCCCTCCGGAGCGCCCTCGACCAGTGTCTCGACGGCGGTGCGGCGCACCAGTGGGTCCGCGTCGCCGAGGAACGGCGCGAGGTCCACGGCGTCGGGGGAGTCCAGCGCCAAGACCTCGCGCAGCCGCGGGGAGAGTACCTCCGGCTCGGCCGGGCGGGGCTCGGTGGCGGGCACGCCGCGCGACGCCACCTCGATCGGGCCGAGAACCTCGAGACCCCCTGCGGCGGAGGGGATGTGGTCGAACTCGTCGACCGCCACCAGGTACGGCGCGACGGGGCGGGTGAGGAACTCCATCCGCCCGTCGCCGTCCTTGCGCAGGTTCAGGTGCCGCCCCCAGCGGGCGTCGTCCCGCTCGGTGGCATCGGCGCGGTCGTGGTACAGCCCCCACCGGGACTCCGTGCGGACCAGCGAACTACGCGCGGCCATCTCGGCACAGTCGCGGATGAAGCCCACCTCGGCGCACCGCATGAGCTCGTGCGGGGTGCGTGCGCCGAGCCCCGCGACGTCGTCCCGCATCCGCTCGAAGGTCTCGACGGCGATGGTCAGCTTGGTCGCCGTCTTGGGCGGCGCCACATAGTCGTTCACGAATCGCCGCAGCTTGTACTCGACCTGTGGCTGGGGCGGACCGTCGGGCTGTCGTGCGGGCCGGTAGATAAGCTCGTGCGCGGCGAGTACCTGATCCTCCGGAAGCGTCTCGGGTACGGGCGTCTCCGCGGCGCGCCGGGCCGCGTCCGCACCCGTGAGTTCGCCGAACACGAACGCGCCGATCATGTAGTTGTGCGGCACGCACGCGAGGTCGCCTGCCGCGTACAGCCCCGGCACCGTCGTCGCACCGTTCTCGTCGACCCACACCCCCGACGCCGAATGCCCGCTGCACAGCCCGATCTCGGAGATGTGCATCTCGATGTCGTGGGTGCGGTAGTCGTGGCCGCGGCCGGCATGGAACGTCGCGCGGGTGGGCCGTTCGGTGGTGTGCAGGATGGATTCGAGCGCGTCGATCGTCTCGTCCGGGAGGTGCGAGACCTTGAGGTAGATCGGCCCGCGCGCCGAATCGATCTCGGCCTTCACCTCTTTCATCATGTCGCCGGACCAGTAGTCGGAGTCCACGAAGCGCTCGCCGGCCGCGTTCACCTGGTAGCCGCCGAACGGATTCGCGACGTACGCGCACGCCGGCCCGTTGTAGTCCTTGATGAGCGGGTTGATCTGGAAGCACTCGATGCCGCTGAGTTCGGCGCCCGCGTGGTAGGCCATCGCGTAGCCGTCGCCCGCGTTGGTCGGGTTCTCGTACGTGCCGTACAGGTAACCGGACGCGGGGAGGCCGAGGCGGCCGCACGGCCCCGTCGCGAGGATGACCGCGCCGGCGGCGACCTCGATGAACTCGCCGGTGCGGGTGTTGAAGGCCGCCGCGCCCACCGCGCGGCGCTCGTCCCCCTCGCCGGCCGTGAGGACGCGGACGGGCATGATGCGGTTCTCGATCCGGATCTTCTCCCGCATCTTCTTCTGCCGCAGAATGCGATACAGCGCCTTCTTGACGTCCTTGCCCTCCGGCATGGGCAGCACGTACGAGCCGGACCGGTGCACGCGCCGCACCGCGTACTCGCCGTACTCGTCCTTCTCGAACTTCACGCCGTAGCGTTCCAGTCGTTGGATCATGGCGAAGCCACGCGTCGCCGTCTGATATACGGTGCGCTGGTTCACGATTCCGTCGTTCGCCCGGGTGATCTCGGCGACGTAGTCGTCCGGCTCGGCCTTGCCCGGGATCACGGCGTTGTTCACGCCGTCCATGCCCATGGCGAGCGCGCCGGAATGACGCACGTGGGCCTTCTCGAGCAGCAGCACCTGCGCGCCGGCCTCGGCGGCGGTGAGCGCCGCCATCGTGCCGGCGGTGCCGCCGCCGATCACGAGCACGTCGCACGTGAGGCGCTCGCGAAGGGAGGGATCGGGGATCTCGAATGTCATGAGAGGATGCGTCTTTCGTCGGTCAGTGGTCGGTGAGGGCGGCGAGGATCGCGGCGCGCACGGCGGCGCGTGCCGGCCCGTCGGAGTCGGGGACCTCGATCAACTCGCGAAGCGACTCGCCGCGCCGGCCCATGACGGCGACGCGGTGGCCCAGCAGCAGCGCCTCGTCGACGTCGTGCGTCACGAACACGACGGTGGCGGGATGCGCGTCGAGGGTGCGGAGCAGGAGCGACTGCATGGTCGCCCGCGTCTGCGCGTCGAGGGCGCCGAACGGCTCGTCGGCGAGCACCGCCCGCGGTGCGCCCGCGAGACCCCGCGCGAGCTGCACGCGCTGACGCATCCCGCCCGAGAGCTCCCGCGGCAGGTGTCGCGCGTACGCGGTGAGGCCCACCTCGTCGAGCCAGCGGTCGGCCTGCGCCGGGCGCTGGGAGCGGGGCACCCCGCGCAGGCCCAGCGCCAGTAGGACGTTGGACCGCACCGTCCGCCAGGGCAGCAGGGCGTCCTCCTGGAACACCATCGCGCGGTCGCGAGACGTGGAGCGGACCGGGTCGCCGTCGGCGCGGATGGTGCCCGCGGCCGCGGGCAGCAACCCGGCGATCGCCCGCAGCACCGTCGACTTACCACAGCCCGAAGGCCCGGTGAGCACCAGCCGCTCCCCGGGGCGGACCGTCAGGTGCAGGTCACGCACCGCGGGGACGCCCCGGTACGAGACGGACACCCCGTCGAGCTCGAGGGTCAGCGGATCCGCCGCGGTGGGCGCGGCGGTCACCGCTCGCCCCTCGGCAGCCAGCGGGTGGCGCGGCGCCCGATCCGTTCGATCAGCGCCGAGGTCGCGAATCCGAGGACGCCGATGGTGATGATCCCGACGAACACACCCGGGTAGTCGATCACCGTGTACGCCTGCCACGTTCGGTAACCGACGCCGAGGCGGCCCGAGATCATCTCGGCCGAGACCAGGCAGATCCACGACACGCCGATCCCCACCGACAGCCCGGAGAAGATGCCCGGCAATGCTCCGGGGAGGACGACGCGGCTGATCACGGCGGCGCGGCCGCCGCCCAGGGTGCGCACCGACTCCTCCCACACCGTGGGCAGCGCGCGGACGCTGTGTCGCACGCTCACCACGATCGGGAAGAACGCGGCGACCGCGGTGATCGCCACCATCCCGGCCTCGGAGCTGGGGAACATCAGGATCACGATCGGCACGAGCGCGATGGCCGGCACGGGGCGCGCGAGCTCGAACAGCGTGCCGAGGGTGCGCTGCGCCCACGCCGACCGGCCCAGTGCGATCCCCGCGGGGATTCCGAGCGCCGCCGCGACGGCGAACCCGGTCCCGATCCGGATGAGCGACTGCACGAGGTCGAGGTAGTACGTACGGGTGCCGAGCGCCCGGCCGAACTCCGCGGCGACGGCGGTCACCGACGGCAAGGTGTCGAAGCGGATCCAGGACGCGGCGACGTGGTGTGTGGTGAGCAGCTGCCACACCAGCGCGGTGCCGACGAGGACCGCGGCGCGGGTGGTCCACGACGCGAGGCGCGAGCGCAGACGGATCGTGGGGGCCGTGGGTGCGAGCGCGGCGGCGTCGGCGGTCGCGGGCACCGCGACGGCGAGGTGCCCGCCGGCAGTGCGGTCGGTCGCGGCGGTCATCGGTCCGCCTCCCGCTCCGCGTCGGCGAGCGAGATCTGCTGCGCTCCGGGGTGTTCGGTGCGGTAGCGGTCGGCGGTGTCCTGGGTCGCGAACGGCAGCAGCTGCCGCCCGTCGCGGAGCCACACCGATCGGTCCGCGAACCACCGGGTTCCGGTGACGGTGTCGGGCACGTAGGCGGCGCGGACCTTGCGGCCGCCGGCCGTTGCGAGCGCCTTCAGGAGGAGCTCGGGGGTGGCTTCGGTCTGTGTGGTGGTCGCGCCGTCGAACCACACCTCGTTCACACGCGCCGGGGCGCCGGCCGCGAGCGCCGCCTGGTAGGTGGCACCGCCGTGGTCGGCGTACGCCTGCTGCAGCGGAGCGGGGTCGACGAAGCGCGCCACGTCGAGCGGGTGGTCGAACTGGCCGATGGACTTCAGGTAGGTCGTGTCGCCGCGTAGGGCATCGATGAGGTCGGTGCGCAGCGCCGGGTCGAAATCGGTACCGCCCGGGCCGTTGTAGAGGTACACCGCCTCCGCGGGTAGGCCGGTGTCCTTGGCCACGGCGAGCGCGGCGTCCAGCGGGTGCTGCTGCAGGTAGTCGGTGGCGTCGAGCTGCGCTTCGAGGAATGCCCGCACCACATCGGCGTGCGTGTCCGTGAACCGCTTGTTCGCGATGACGCCGTGCAGCGTCGGGATGCCCAGCGCGCCACCGTCGTACAGCAGGCGGGCGCGGTTCTGGAAGACCAGCAGCCCCGGCCAGGCGACGAACTGCGCGAGCCCGTCGACCTGGCCGGAGTCGAGCGCTGAGGCGCCCACCTGGGGTTGCTGGTTGACCACCGATACGCCGGTCACGGGGTCGATCCCCAACCGCGTGAGTGCGTTGACCAGCGTGCCGTGCCCGGCCGACCCGACCGATGCGGAGATCCGCTTGCCGCGCAGGTCCGCCAGGGTGCGGGCGGGTGACGACGGCGCCACCACGACGTCGTTCAGGGCGCCGGTCGCGCTGGACCCGGTGACCGACAGCAACTGCGTCTCGGTGGCCGGATCCTGTTGTGTGCGTGATCCGTTGATCAGGAGCGGGTAGTCGCCCATGGAACCGATCTGGATCTTGCCGGCGATCATGCCGGTGGTGATGGGGGCGCCGGTATCGTAATCCTGCCACTCGACGCGGTAGTGGCCGCCGAGCGCGGCGAGCCGCTTCTCGAAGAATCCCTTGTCGCGTAACAGGGTTCCGGCGGTGACCGTGTCGATGGTCTTGGACTGGTAGCCGACGACGATGGTGGTGGCGTCAGTGGGGCCGGAGGAGTCGGGCGCCACCGAGCAGCCGGCGGCGGCGACCGCTACGGCGACCGTGAGCGCGGCGAGAGCGGGACGGGGGAGGTGCGGCATGGCTGAGCCTCGCGAGTGTCGGGTGGAACGGGCTGGGAGAGTGGGAAGGCGGGAAGCGGGGGAGAGCGTCGTCAGCGCAGCAGGTACGGCATGTTGACGGTGACGGCGCCGGTGGGGCAGCGGGCGGCGCACGGGCCGCAGTACCAGCACTCGTCGACGTGCATGTAGGCCTTGCCGTTGTCGGGGTGCAGAGCGAGCGAGTCGAGGGGGCAGGCCTCGACGCAGATGTTGCAGCCCTCGATGCAGAGGGACTGGTCGACGGTGACGGGCACATCGACCCGCTGGGTTACCTGGGTCATGGGTTCTCGCTTTCGTGGTGGGTACGGGAAACGGTGCCGCGCATGGTGATCCGGTCGGCGCGCATGCGGATGTACTCGAGATCGACGGGCCGGCCGTCATCGAGTCGGGTGAGCCGCTCCAGCAGCAGGATCGGAGCGCCTGCCGCGATGTCGAGGGTGGCGGCGGAGTGGGCGTCGGCGGCTGCGGCGGTGAGGCTGAGGTCGGCGTCGCCGAGGGGCCTGCCGGCGACCCGCTCGATGAGCGGGAACACGTCGTTGGTCTCGAGGTCCTGCTTGAGCAGCGCCACGCCGATATCGCTCGCCAGGTAGGTGAGATCCAGGCTGATGGTCTCGCCGTCGAGGTGCCGCAGCCGCTCCAAGTAGACCACGGGCTCGTCGGCGGCGAGCTCGAGCTTGCGGGCGACCACGGGTGGCGGCACCAGTACCGTCGCCACTCGCACGGTGTTGCGCACCTCGCCGTACCCGGTGAGGGTCTCCTTGAGGCCGCGCAGCGAGTCGAGCCGGTGGTCGACGGTGCGCTGCGCGACGGTGGTGCCGAGCCGCGGGGCCCGGTCGATCCAGCCCTCCTCGCGCAGCAGGGCCAGGGCGGCCCGGACGGTGTTGCGCGAGACCCGGAACTCCCGCGCCAGCGTGTCGTCGGACGGCAGGCCGCCGTCGAACCCGCCGTCCACGATGGTCTGGCGGATCACGTCGGCCACCGGCCGCGCGTTGTCGGCCCGCGCCGTCCGGCGCGTCGGTACCGGGTGGCCCGGCTGCGTCGGGTCGGTCGTCGATTCCATGGCGGTCAGAATAGGAACGGTTTCGCGTACCGCCGGGGTGCCGCCGGACCGGCCCGGAGGCGGGTGCGCGATTGCGCCACCCCGGTCACCCGTGCGCGACCGCCTACCTGCGTGTTCCCCCGGACCGCGGCGTCATTACGCCGGGTCGCGGCGCCGTCGGGGGATTGGAATCACGCAGAGTCTTCTGTCAGGGATTTCGCGAACCACAGCTGCGCGTAGGGGTTGTCGTTGTACGGCAGGACCTCGTGATACCCGGTGGCGCGGTACAGCGCGATCGCCTCGTGAGCGAGCCGTTGGTGTCGAGTTGCACGCGCCGACAACCATGCGCCGCGGCGCGGGACTCGAGCTCGCGGAGCAGGCGGCGGCCCAGCCCCAGGCCGCGGACCGACGGCGATGCCCACACGCGCTTGATCTCGGCCAGGCCGCGCCCGTGCAGCGTGAGCGCGCCGCAGCCGACGGGCTCACCACGTCGGGTCGCGAGCAGGAGCAGGCCACGCGGCGGTGTGATCGACGAGTCGGCGACGGCGCCGCCGACTGCCGGGTCGAAGCCGGTGGCGAAGCGGGAGGCCGACTCCGCGTAGTATTCGCGCGCACAGAACTGCGCCGCGGGGGTCAGGGGATCCGCCTCCGCGACACGCACCTGCGAGGCCAGCAGGAGCCGCTCCACCTCGCCCATCGCGGCCACCAGACGCTCCCGTTGCTGTGGGTCCAGTGGGGCCGGCATCTCCTCGGCGGTGGTGTTCGGAGCGCCGGTCCAGCTCCTCGTACTCGGCCTGTCCGAGCGGCCTGTCCCGCGAGAGGTATCGGTCCTCGAGCACACCCGGTGCGCAGCGTCCTGCGACGTCGGCACACAGGCGCCGCTCAGGGTTCGCGATGCCGACTCCGGGAATCCCGGGCGGCCGTGATCGGTTGTTGCAGGCATGGCGACGCAAAACCTCACGGCAGACCGGTTCGACGAGACGGTGACGAACAACGAGATCGTGCTCGTGGACTTCTGGGCCTCCTGGTGCGGGCCGTGCCGGCAGTTCGCGCCGACCTTCGAGAAGAGCTCCGAGACCCACCCCGATGTCGTGTTCGCGAAGGTCGACACCGAGGCCGAGCAGGCCCTCGCGTCGGCCGCGAACATCCGCTCGATCCCCACTCTGATGGTCTTCAAGAAGGGCAACCTCGTCTACAACCAGGCCGGCGCGCTGCCGCCCGCCGCGCTCGAGGACCTGATCCAGCAGGCGAAGGATCTCGAGATCGAGCAGGCCGCTCCAGCCACCGCCGGAGAGGCCGACGCCTGAACCGATCACCCGCGGCGGTCGACGGGCTCCTGTGACCGCGGAGTGTCGGCGGGCACCCAATCGAACGGGACGGCCTGCGATCGGTAGATCAGGGGGGTGCGGATACTACGGTCGACCGCCGGATCCGCGGCCTCGTCGGCGTCCGACGCACCGTCGGGCGCGTACGCCTCGAACGGCGTGAGGTACTCCCAGACCACGTCGCCGGTCGGCGTGATCTGGAATATGCGCCCCTGCATGCCCTCCGTGATCAGCGTGTTTCCGTTCGGCAGTCGCTGCGCGTTGCTGACGAACGAGCTGAAGAAGGTCCACGGCGGCAGCCCCGAGTCCTCTGCGGTGTACTGCCACACGATCTCCCGGGTGGTCGGGTCGATCTCGAGGACCCGCGATCCGGCGTAGATGCCGAGCGGCGCGGGCGGATACCCGGCGCCGCCCTGGTTGTCGAAGAGGAGAATGTCGCCCGCGCCTGGCAACCCGTCGGCGATGACGTGCGGGTTGTGCTGGCCGGAGATCTGGTCGAGCGGGCGCGGCACCCGGCGCCGCGTGACACGCTGGTGCTGCATGCCCGCGCTGTCGGGGAAGTACGGCCCGAGCCGCCAGACGATCGACCTGCTGCGCTTGTCGATGAGCGCCACCACGTTGGCCTTGCGGGAGCCGATCAGGATGTTGTCCGGCTGAAAGACGGTGTCGGGATCGGCCCGGTGCCAGCGGTTCGGCCCGATCGTCTTGGCGCTGTTGATCTCCAGATAGCCCCAGATGTCCCCGGGATTGCGCGCGACCGTGGCGCGGAGGTCGTCGAATCCCTCCTCGGACAGACCGAGCTCGTCGAGGTGATCGCCCGCCTTCCACTCCCAGACGACGGCGCCGTCGGGGGTGACCTCGTACAGGCCCTGGTCGCCGATCACGTCGGGACCGAGGCCGGGCACCACCCGCGGGACGGTGACCAGCAGCAGCCTGTTTCCGCTGGGCAGCAGTTCCCAATCGTGGTTCTGCCGCGCGGCGCCGCCGGGTGCCTCGGTGCCCCACTCCCACAGCTTCTCGCCGGTCCACGACACCTGCCCGACGGTGCGGTTGCCGTAGATGCCGCCCCGCGGGTCGGGCCCCTGCGACAGCTGCAGGCCGACGTCGCCGACCCGGCCGTCGTTCGCGGCCGGGTCGATGATTCGCGACGGCAGGCCGGGATACGGCCATTCGTGGCGGACGATGCCGTTCAGGTCGATCAGGCGGGTGACCGAGTCGGCGCCGCTGTAGAGGACGTAGCTGTTGTACGCGCGCTCGGGGTCGTAGTACGTGACGCCGGTGAATCGAACATATGCCATGACCGTTACATCTATCCGGGGTGTGGGCCGCCGTCCAGGGTTCGAGCGGCCAGGATTCCAACGGCTCGGGTCACTTCCGGCGTTCGCGCGCGGGCAGCGCCACCGCGGTGAGGTGGCGGCTGCGGTCGGTGGCCTCCGAGAGGTCGTGGCGGCGCGCGACCAGCAGGTCCGCGAGCACGACGTGGCCGAGCTCGCGCCCGTCACCGTCGACCACCCGCAGCGGGCGGCCGTCAGACGCGGCCAGGACGTTCGC
Source organism: Tsukamurella soli (assembly GCF_039541155.1). Lineage (NCBI taxonomy): Bacteria > Bacillati > Actinomycetota > Actinomycetes > Mycobacteriales > Tsukamurellaceae > Tsukamurella > Tsukamurella soli. The sequence continues at coordinate 57,472 of NZ_BAABFR010000001.1, read as the reverse complement.
GGCGTGCCGCAGCGTGTCGCGCGGGCCGACGGTGCCGCTGGAGGGCTCGGGTGGCGCGCCCGGGTGGACGACGTCGGCGACGAAGAACGTCTCGAGTGGGTCCGTGCTGTAATCGCGCGTCAGGTGCAGGCCGCGTCGCGCGATCTTCTCCGTGAGCACGGAGCGCTTGAGCACCAGGACGGAGACGGCGTAAGCGGTCGTCGACGCTATGAGCATGGGGAACATCGCCGGCCACGCGTGGGTCAGCTCGAGCGTGAACACCACCCCCGTCAGTGGTGACCGCATCACGCCGCCCACCACCGCTGCGAGGCCGAGGATCGCCCAGAACCCGGCGAACTCGAACGGGAGCACGTGCCCGACCAGGGCGCCCAGCGCGCCGCCGATCATGAACACCGGGGCCAGCACTCCGCCCGACGTGCCCGACCCCAGCGACATCGACCAGATGAGGGTCTTGACCACCAGGATGCCCACGATCAGCGACATCGTCGCGCGGCCGGTGAGTAGTTGGTCGATCACGTCGTAGCCCACGCCCAGCGCGCGGGGCTCGATCAGACCGCCCACGCCGATGATCGCGCCGCCGATGCTCGGCCACCACATCCAGTGGATGGGCAGGCGGCGGAATGCATCCTCGGACAGGTAGACCAGTCGCGTCGCCAGCACGGCCACCACGGCGCCGCACACGCCGATGACCAGGGCGAGGGTGTCGATGCTCCACGACGGGGTGCCGACGTGCGCGGCGACGGGGAAGACGGGGCCCGCACCCAGGATCGGGTGCCGCACGATCGTCGCGACCGCGACCGCCGCGGTCACCGGGATGAAGCTGCGGGGCCGCCACTCGAACAGCAGCAGCTCGACCGCGAGCAGGACGGCGGCCACGGGCGAGTTGAATGTGGCGGCCATGCCGCCCGCGGCGCCGGAGACCAGCAGGATCTTCCGCTCGTCGGCCGTGAGGTGCAGGTGCTGGGCGAGGATCGATCCGATGGCGCCGCCGGTCATGATGATCGGACCCTCGGCGCCGAACGGCCCTCCCGTGCCGATGCTCACCGCCGCGGAGATCGGCTTGAGCAATGCGACTTTCGGATCGATGCGGCTGCTCTTCGTGAGGATCGCCTCGATCGCCTCGGGCATCCCGTGGCCGCGGATCTTCTCCGAGCCGAAGCGGGCCATGAGCCCTACGATAAGGCCGCCCGCGATCGGCGCCCCGAGTATGAGCCACCACGGGTGGTGCTGCGCGCCGGGCGCGACGAGCTGCGTCGACCAGCGTTGGTAGAACACGAGATTGGTCACGGCGCCGATCAGCCGGAGTAGGCACCACGCGGCACCCGCGGTCAGCGCCCCCACCGGCAGCGCGAGTCCGGTGGTGACGAGCATGCGGCGGTCGACGGCGAAGTCGCCGAGTTCGTCCGTCACGCCCCGGCCTCCGTGGTGCGTGCGCCGGTGGTGTCCGCCAGCGCCGCGGCGAGCGCGGCGAGGCCCTCTGCGGTGGCTTCGGCCTGCAGCGGGGTGAGGCCGGACAGGGCCTCCCGCAGCACGTCCGCCCGGCGGGCGGTGACGCGGGCGACGATGTCGGCCCCTGCGGCGGTGAGGCTCAAGTCGATCGCGGATGCGTTGGTGGCGCAGGTCTTCCGGTGGACGAGCGGCGCCATCCCGGCGCGCCCGATCAGCCGGGTGACCGACGAGACGCTCACGCCGAGGCGCGCGGCGAGGGCGGAGCAACTGGCGGTGCCGGCGTCGTGCAGCGTCAGCAGCAGTCGCATCTGGGCGAGCGTGAGGCCGGCGGCCTCGGCGCTGCGTTCAGCCAGCGCGGCGAACTCACGGGTCGCACGCAGGTAGGTGTCGAGGAGGTCGGTTGGTGCTGTCGTCACGTCGAGAGTATTGCACTATGCAAAGCCTCGGCGCGCGGCGCCACTCGATCTCGTACTCCTGGGCGTAGCCGTAGCCGCCGTGGATGCGGAACGAGTCCTCGACCACGTCGCGGCAGTATTCGCAGGCGAGGTATCTGGCCATGCCCGCCTCGAGATCGTTCCGGATGCCGGCGACACCGGCTGTGCCGGAGCGCGTGTCACGCCGTGAGCCTCGCGAGCAGCTCGTCCGCGCCGATTCCGAAGGTCTCGGTGATCACCGCACCGTCTGGGCCGCAGTCGATCACGGACTCGGCGGTGTAGACACGGTTCACGCAGCGCAGGCCCGTGAGGGGGTACGTGCACGCGGGTACGAGCTTGACGGCGCCGTCCTTGGCGAACAGCGTCATCATCACGTAGACGCTCTTGGCGCCGATCGCGAGGTCCATCGCACCACCCACGGCGGGGATCGCGCCGGGGGCACCGGTGTGCCAGTTGGCGAGATCGCCGACATACGACACCTGGAACGCCCCGAGAACGCAGACGTCGAGGTGCCCACCGCGCATCATCGCGAACGAGTCGGCGTGGTGGAAGTATGACGCACCCGGGAGCTCGGTGACGGGCACCTTCCCGGCATTGGTGAGGTCGAGGTCGACCTCGTCGCCCCTGGCAGCCGGTCCCATGCCGAGCATGCCGTTCTCGGTGTGCAGGACGACGCCGTCCGCGGGCGCGAGGTAGTCGGCGATGAGAGTCGGCTGGCCGATGCCGAGGTTGACGTAGGAGCCCGGCGGGATGTCTGATGCGACGCGGGCAGCCATGTCCCCCTTGGAGAGTCGGTCGCCGCCGTGTTCGACGACGCCGTCGGCGACCCGCAGCGTGCCCAGGACGGTCTCGTTCATCGTGCTCCCTCCACAGCCATGCGCCGAGTGGGCACACAGACGATCGTGTCGATGTAGATGCCGGGGGTCACCACGATCTCCGGGTCGATGCTGCCGGTCTCCACCAGCTTGTCCACCTGGACGATCGTGCGATGGGCGGCGGAGGCCATCACCGGGCCGAAGTTGCGCGCGGTCTTGCGGTACGTGAGGTTGCCCATCCCGTCGGCGCGGTCGGCGGCGATCAGCGCCACATCGCCGCGGATCGGGTACTCGAGAACGTATGTGCGGCCGTCGATCTCGCGCGTCTCCTTGCCCTCGGCGAGCGGTGTGCCGACGCCGGTGGGGCAGAAGAACGCGCCGATCCCGGCGCCCGCGGCCCGCATGCGTTCCGCGAGGTTCCCCTGCGGCACCACCTCGAGGTCGATCCGCCCCTCGCCGTACAGCCGGTCGAACACCCACGAGTCGGACTGCCGGGGGAACGAGCAGATCACCTTGCGCACGCGGCCGGCGGCCAACAGTGCGGCGAGGCCGTGATCGCCGTTGCCGGCGTTGTTGCTGACCACGGTCAGGTCGGTGGCCCCCTGCCGGATCAGGGCGTCGATCAGGTCGAACGGCATGCCCGCGAGACCGAATCCGCCGACCAGGACGGTGGCCCCGTCCGCGATACCCTCGACCGCCGCGTCGACGTCGTCGACCACGCGTGGTGCGCCCATCGTGCCTCCTGTCAGCTCTGTTCGGTCACGGACGGCCCACGCGTGCGCCCGTGGATGGGGCGTCACGCGCGGGCCGACCGTGGTGATGCAGGTCTCAGTGTATGTCGGACGGGTGCTTCGCGAGGGGAGTCACGTCGACTGTCATCCACTTGAACAGCGGTAGCCCCCACAAGATCTCGTGCAGTCTTTCGTTGTCGGCCACATCGAGGATCGAGATGTTGGAGTACTGCCCGGCGCACCGCCAGATGTGCTTCCACTCGCCGGTGCGCTGAAGCTCCTGGCTGTAGGCCCGCTCCCGGGCGATCGTCTCGTCCCGAACGGACGGGTCGACGCCGTCCGGGATCGCGACGTCCATCCGGACCGCGTATAGCGGCATCAGCGGCCCTCAGTGCTGGACAGGCCCGCTCGCTGCGCTCCCGGCGCCGAGCTCGGATCGAGCACGAAGTCGTAGACCACGACCTCGCCGTCGCCGTCCACGGCGGGCTGGGGCGAGAGGATCAGCTCCGGCTTCACGGCGTCGGCGACGTCGTCGCCGTTGTGCGGGTCGCCGGGGAAGTACAACTGGGCGGTGAGCAGGTCATGGCCGGGGGCGGAGACCTTCAGGTGCAGGTGGGCGGGGCGCCACGGGTGCCAGCCGGCCGCCGACACGAGCTTGCCGCATGCGCCGTCGGTCGGGATCATGTACGGCGCCGGGCGGATCGTGCTGATCGCGAACCGGCCCTCGTCGTCGGCCGTGAAACAGCCGCGCAGGTTCCACTCGGGCAGGCCGGGGGCGAACTGCGAGTAGAAGCCGTGCGCGTCGGCCTGCCACAGCTCGATCTTGGCGCCCGCCAGCGGGGTGCCCTCGAGCGTGCGGACCTGGCCGCTGAACAGCAGCGGGACCCCGGGCTCGTCGGCGCGCATCGGGAGGCTGCCCGTCGCGCCGAGCTCGGGAGCGTCCGGCACGTAGTAGGGGCCCTCGATCGTGCCCTTGTTGCCCTTGTGATGCGCGTTGGCCACCTCCTCCACGACGTGCTCGACCCACACGTCGAGGAACAGCGGCCACTCGCCGTCCTGGCCCACGCCGATCAGCCATGCCTTGAGCGCGTCGTACTCGGGGTAGGTCACGTTGTGCCTGCGGATCGTCTCGTGCACGGCGCCGAGCACCTCGCGGGCGAGCATCGACACCCGCTCGGGCGGGGTGTCGGCTGCCGCACCCTGCTTGTTGAGGAACTGCTGGGTGGCGCCGGCGCCGGAGTCTGCGGCCTTGGCGTCGAACTCGGTCGAGGTCATGATGTTCTCCTCCATCATCGGTGGGTTCGGGTCGGGGTTGTCGGGATCGGTGTGTCTGGTCGGGTGAGGTGGCTCAGGTGTCGATCCGGTAGCGCGCGAGCTTGTCCGGGTCGACGGTGACGCCGATGCCCGGCGCCGTGGGCGCCGCCAGCTCGCCGCCGGTGATCCGCAGCGGCTCGGTGAGCAGGTCGTCGGACATGTCCAGGAAGTTGGACAACTCCCCGGCGCGGGCGACGGTGGGCTCGTGGGCGGCACCGAAGGCGACCGTGCACGCCGTGCCGAGCTGGCCGTCGATCTGGTTGCCCATGACGACCTCCACGCCGAGCCCCTGGGCGAGGGCCAGGACCTGCTCGGAGATCGTGAATCCCGTGCGGGCGGTCTTGATCGAGACGGCCGTGGCCGAGCCGCCGAGCAGCTCGCGGGTGACCTCTGCGGGGGTGGTGGCCGACTCGTCGGCGACGAACGGGACCGCGCAGCCCTTCACGAGCCAGCGCCGGCCGAGCACGTCGTCGGCGGGGTTGAGCTCCTCCGCGAGGGTGAGGCCCACGTCGCGCAACTGCTCGAGCGCGCGTGCCGACTCCGACGCGGTCCAGCCGCGGTTACCGTCGATGTACAGCTCCACCTTGTCGCCCAAGGTGTTCCGAAGGGCGCGCACCACCTCGACGTCGAGCTCGATCGGTCGGCGGCCGACCTTGACCTTGAACGTGGTGATGCCATAGGTGTCGCGTATCGCGCAGGCCTCCTGCGCCATCGCCGTCGGGGTGTCGAAGCCGAGCATGTGCGAGACCCGCATGCGGTCGGTGTAGCCGCCCAGCAGCCGCGTCACCGGTTGTCCCCAGGCCTGGCCCAGGAGGTCCCAGACAGCCATGTCCACAGCGGATTTGGCGGCCGGATTGCCGATGGTGCGGTGCAGTCGCGCGTGCAGCCGGGCCCGCTCGGTGGCGTCCAGCCCGATCACCTGCCCGGCGAAGACATCCTCGACCACCGCGACGATTCCGCGCTGCGTCTCGCCGTATGTGAACGGCCGCGGCGGGGCGTCGGCGCATCCGGTCAGGCCGCCCGCCGTGTGTACTCGGACCAGGACGTGGTCGGCATGGCTCACCTCGCCGGACGCGAACTTCAGGGACTTGCGGTAGGGGATCCGGTAGGGTATCGCCTCGATGCGGGTGATCGTCAGGTCGCTCATGCGGCTTGTCCTTCGGTCGGCAGGGGGTGGCTGTCGAGTACGTCGAGTACCGCGGCGATGAGCGGCGAGCGGTCACCGCTGCGCCAGGCGAGCGCGAGCTCGACGGACTCCGTATCGGGTAGTTCGGTGAACACGGCGCCGGGCAGATTGACGACAGTGGCGCTGCGCGGCACGAGCGCGACGCCCAGGCCGGCGGCGACCAGCGCCAGCATGGTGGCGGTCTCTCCGACCCGGTATGCGCGGTGAGGAGCGAAACCCGATGCAGCGCAAGTGCGTACCACGGCACCATCGACGACCGAGCCGGTGTCGGGCGGGTAGGTCACGAAGTCCTCGTGCGCCAGGTCGGCGACGGTGACCGCGGGGTCGCCGGCCAGGCGGTGGCCGGCGGGGAGCGCGAGGACGAGGGGCTCGCTGTGCAGGGTGCGGGTCGCGATCCCCTCGACCGCGACGGGTGGGCGCAGGACACCGAGGTCGAGTCGGTCGTCGACCAGGGCGGAAGCCTGGTCCGGGGTGAGCATCTCGGTGCGGATCTGGAGGCTGACGCCCGGCAGCTCGCGCTGCAGCAGCCGCGCCAGCTCGGGCAGTACCCCGTAGCTGGCGGAGCCGGTGAAGCCGACGCGCAGCACGCCCAGGGCGCCCTCGCCGACCAGACGGGCTCGGGCGACGGCATCGTCGAGCCCGGCCAGCAGGGCGCGGGTCTCGCGTTCGAACAGGCGACCGGCGTCGGTGAGCTCGACCTGCCGGGTGGTCCGCGTGAAGAGGGCGGTGCCCACCTCGGCCTCGAGTTGGCGGATGGTCCGGGACAGTGGGGGACCGGCCACGTGCAGCTGCTCGGCGGCGCGCCCGAAGTGCTCGGTACGGGCCACCGCGAGGAAGTAACGCAGGTGTCGCAGCTCCATCGCCGCCTCCTCGGGGTCTCGGGTCGGCCGGTGCTCTCCGCCCGCCGGTGCTGTGATGCACCTCTCAGCGAACACGTTATGCCTGGGGATTCAGACAGACAAGGACTCATTTAGTCACTATTGATACCTGTGTGATCGCAATAACCGCCTGGTGGACGACTAGGGATATGCCCGGCGCGCTCGCTGCCGCCCCGGGGGCACGGTGATGCCAGTCACAACATCAGCCCGTCGAACTGGAGCAGCCCATGACCGTGACAGACCACACGATCGCCCGCGTGAAGAAGGAACTCGACGCGGCACTCGTCGAGCGGCCCGGCGACGGCCTGTACCGCGTGAACCGCCGGATCTTCACCGACGAGGAGCTGTTCGAGCTCGAGATGCGGTACATCTTCGAGGGCAACTGGGTGTACCTCGCGCACGAGAGCCAGGTGGCCGAGCCCGGCGACTACTTCACCACCTACATCGGCCGGCAGCCGATCGTGATCACGCGGAGCGCGGACGGCGAGCTGAACTGCCTGATCAATGCCTGCGCGCACCGCGGCGCGATGCTGTGCCGCCGCAAGACCGACAACCGCAAGACGCTCACCTGTCCGTTCCACGGCTGGACGTTCCGCAACGACGGGACGCTGCTCAAGGTCAAGGATCCCGACGGTGCCGGGTACCCGCCCCAGTTCGACACCCACGGCAGCCACGACCTGACGAAGGTGGCGCGCTTCGAGAGCTACCGCGGCTTCCTGTTCGGCTCGGTGAACGCGGACGTGCTGCCGCTCGCGGAGCACCTGGGTGACACCACGAAGGTCATCGACATGCTGGTCGACCAGTCACCGGAGGGGCTGGAGGTGCTGCGCGGTGCGTCCACCTATACCTACGACGGCAACTGGAAGGTGCAGGCGGAGAACGGCGCTGACGGCTATCACGTGACCGCCACGCACTGGAACTACGCGGCGACCACCAGTCGGCGGGGTACCGGCGACTCGCACAACACCACCAAGACCGTCGACGCCGGGCAGTGGGGCAAGTCGGGCGGCGGCTACTGGTCGTACCCCAACGGGCATCTGTGCCTGTGGACCTGGACCGGCAACCCGCAGGACCGCCCGCTGTGGGACAAGCTGGACCTGCTCATGGAGAGGTTCGGAGAGGCGAAGGGCGACTTCATGGTTCGCGGCTCCCGCAACCTGTGCCTATACCCCAACGTGTACCTGATGGACCAGTTCTCCACCCAGATCCGGCACTTCCGTCCCATCTCCGTCGACAAGACCGAGGTGACCATCTACTGCATCGCACCGAAGGGGGAGTCCCGCGAGTCGCGCGCGTGGCGGATCCGGCAGTACGAGGACTTCTTCAACGCGTCCGGCATGGCGACGCCCGATGACCTCGAGGAGTTCCGCAGCTGCCAGAAGACGTTCCTCGCGACCGCCGCGAAGTGGAACGACATGAGCCGCGGTGCGGAGCACTGGCTGACGGGGCCGGACGAGGTCGCTCGGCGGTTGGGCATGGACGGCGTGATCTCGGCCGGCGTGAAGAATGAGGACGAGGGGTTGTATCCCGCACAGCACGGGTATTGGCAGCAGGTGATGCAGGCGGCTCTGCTGATCGAGGGTGGGCGGGCCGAGGCGGATGCTGAGGCCGGCGCCGGGAGCGGAGCGAGCGGGCCGCGTGTTGCCGGCGCCGGGAGCGGAGCGAGCGGGCCGCGTGTTGCCGGCGCCGGGAGCGGAGCGAGCGAGCCGCGTGTTGCGGCTGCTGATGCGGAGGTGGCGGGGCGATGACCACCGTCGAGAACAACAGCGCACAAGCCGCCGCCGGGCACACGGTGAGCGGGGGGAGCGCGATCGACCAGCATGCCATCGAGCAGTTCCTGTACCGCGAGGCGCGGCATCTCGACGACCGCGAGTTCGAGAAGTGGCTCGAGTGCTACGCCGAGGACTGCGAGTTCTGGATGCCGGCGTGGGCCGACGACGACCAGCTGACCCGCGACCCGCAGACCGAGATCTCGCTCATCTACTACCCCGACAAGTCCGGCCTCGCCGACCGCGTGTTCCGGATCCGCACCGAGCGCTCGTCCGCGACCTCGCTGCCCGAGCCCCGCACGAGCCACAACATCACCAACGTCGAATGCATAGAGCGGCGTGGCGATCTGGTGGACGTGCGGTTCAACTGGCACACCATGTACTTCCGCTACGACACCATCGACCCGTACTACGGCACGACGTTCGCGACCATCGACTTCTCGGGCGAGCGGCCGGTGTTCCGCAAGAAGACGGTGGTGCTCAAGAACGACTACATCCACCACGTGGTGGACATCTACCACGTCTGAGGAGGGCTCGAGATGACCTACCAGGTCGCGCTGTCCTTCGAGGACGGCATCACTCGGTTCATCACCGTCGAGCCGGGCCAGACGGTGGCCGACGCGTCATACCGCCAGCGCATCAACATCCCGCTCGACTGTCGTGACGGCGCGTGCGGGACGTGCAAGGCGCTGTGTGAGTCCGGCGATTTCGACGGCGGCACCTACGTCGACGATGCGCTCTCGCCGGCCGAGGCGGTGCAGGGCTACTGCCTGCCGTGTTCGATGACGCCGAAGTCGGATCTGGTTCTGCAGATCGCGAGCACCTCCGCCGCCGCGAAGACGCAGGTCGGTGAGTTCGGCGCCACCGTCGTCGGGGCCGAGCGACTTTCACCCAGCACCGTTGCGCTGCGGCTGGAGGCCGACGAGAGGGAGCGGCTCGCCTTCCTGCCCGGGCAGTACGTGAACATCTCCGTACCGGGCACGAAATCGGAGGCAGCGTCCGGGGCCGAAGCGCAGCGCTCATACTCGTTCGCGTCGCACCCCGACGAGGTGGTGCTCGAGTTCCTGGTCAAGCTGACGCCCGGCGGTGTGATGTCGCGGTGGCTCACCGACCGCGCGACCGTCGGCGACCGGGTGACCTTCCGCGGACCGCTCGGGTCGTTCTTCATGCGCGAGACCGACCGGCCGGCGCTGCTCGTCGCGGGTGGCACCGGCCTCGCGCCGATGCTGTCGATGCTGCGGGCCATGCGCACGCGGCAGCCGGACCGGACGGTCCACCTGCTCTACGGGGTCAGCCGGGACACCGACCTCGTGCACCTGGACACCCTCGCCGAGTTCGCGGACGCGTTGCCGGGCTTCGACTTCGACTACGTGGTGAGCGATGCGGCGACGACTGCGCGGCGCGGCCACGTCGGCGATGTGCTGCGGCGCGACCACCTGCACGACGGTGACGTGGCGGTATACTTGTGCGGGCCGCCGCCGATGGTCGAGGCCGTGCGCGCCGAGGTCGCCGAGCGCGGGGTGACCCCCACGGGTTTCTACTACGAGAAGTTCCTCCCTGCTGAGCCGGTGAAGAAGGCTGGACCGACCGAGAAGGCTGGACCGACCAAGAAGGCTGGACCGACCAAGAAGGCTGAGCCGGTCGTTCCTGCCGCCGTCGTTGCTGCCGCAGTCGCGCGGCCCGCCCAGGTGGCTGTGCCGGCACCGTCGGCGCCCGAGATGCCGGTCGAGATCGACACCGTGGCAGCGGAACTCGCTCCGCTCACCGTCCCGGGGTACCCGGTGCCGGCGGGCGGGACGCTGCTCGAGAACCCGGACGCGCGCCGCCTCGCGGGCCAGGAGCTGCTGCCGCTGGACGAGGAGCTCACACCGCTCGTCGTGGCCGCAGCGGAGGCGTCGGGTTTCGAGCACCGGTACGAGATAGGCGAGGAACATCCGGACATCCGCAGGTCCGACGCGGTGTTCGAGGCGCGCGAGGCACTCGAGCTGGGCGCGCTGGAGCTGGTGGTCGGACGCCTGACGTCGCAGCAGCTGGCGGGCTACCGCCTGCTCGCGGAGGCGACGGTGCCGTACCTCGACGGGGACCGCCTCACCGACGCCGCCGGATACACCGAGGCGAACGCGGCCTTCCACGACTACCTGTTCACGCTCACCGGGAACGAACACCTGCTCGGCGCCTACCAGCGGCTCGGGGTCAGGAACCACATGGATTCGACGCTGTCGAAGGCGACGTGGATCCACCCGCTGTGTGCGCAGGACCACCTCGACATCGTCGCGGCCCTGGGTGCGGGCGACCGCGGCGAGGCGCGGCGGTTGTTCGCCGAACACGCGCAGCGGTCGATGGAGACCACGCGGCGGGCGATGAGGGAGCAGGACATGGCGCGCCGGCCGGCGTTCATCAGCCCCGGCCGGTTCGACGGCAAGGTCGTGGTGGTCACCGGTGCCGCGCAGGGCATCGGCGAACGCGTCGCCCGCCGGATCCACGCGGAGGGTGGCGAACTGGTGCTGGCCGACCGCTCCGAGCTGGTCCGGGAGCTCGCGGGGGAGTTGACCGGATCCGACGGAGACCGGCTCGCTCTCCCCGCCGTGGCCGACCTCGAATCACTCACCGGCGCACAGGATGTGATAGCACAGGCGGTGGAGCGGTTCGGGCGGATCGACGTGCTGGTCAACAACGTGGGCGGCGCGATCGCGTTCAAGCCGTTCACCGAGTTCACCGAGGCGCAGATCGTCGCGGAGGTGAACCGCTCGCTGCTCACCACGCTGTTCGCCTGCCGCGCGGCGTTGCCGTCCATGGTGCGCCGCGGGGGCGGGGTGATCGTCAACGTGTCGTCGGCGGCGACCCGTGGCGTGCACCGGATTCCGTACTCGGCGGCGAAGGGCGGCGTGAACGCGCTGACTGCGTCGCTGGCGCTCGAGTACGCCGACTACGGTGTGCGGGTCGTGGCCACCGCGCCGGGCGGTACCGACGCCCCCGCCCGACGCATCTCGCGTGGCACGCCGGCACCGCAGACCGCGCGGGAGCAGGAGTGGTTCCAGGCGCACATCGACCAGACGCTGGAGTCGTCGCTGATGCACCGGTACGGGACGTTGGACGAGCAGGCCGCGGCGATCTGCTTCCTCGCCAGCGACGAGGCCACCTACATCACGGGCAGCGTCCTGCCGGTGGCCGGTGGGGACCTGGGGTGATCGGCTGTCAGTTCAATCGGGCGTCAATCGGGCGCCCGTGGCGGTGTCGAAGAGGTGGACGGCGGCCGGGGAACTGGGCGCTAGCGTGATCTGGCTCCCGACGGCGGGAGGTGTCCGCCAATCGACGCGGGCGACGAAAGGCGGCTCCTGGTCACCGGCTTGCGCGCGGCCGTAGGCATAGGCGTCGGATCCGAATCTTCGACGATGTCCACCTGGATGGTGATGCCGTGATCGGCAGCGATCAGGTCCTCAGGGCGGATGCCGACCGTGATCTGGGGACGGTCGGTGACGATGTCACGCAGGACAGAGATCACGGTGTCTCCGAGGCGTACTCCACCGTCGACCAGCGTGTTCATAGATGTAAGGAGAGTGATGAGCGCACTCGATGTGGACATGGCCGCGTCGCCGCGGACGATCACCAGCACCCCTGCGCCGACCGCGCACAGATTCTCATGGACCTTCTCATGGACCGCCGGCCCGCTGTCGATGGAGTTCGGCTTCGGCGAGCATCCCGTGCGCGTGACCGGGCTCGCAGCGGACCGACAGGCGCCGAGCACTGCGAGTACGCAGCCGCTCGTGGAGGTGATGATCACCGGTGACGGCGCGCCCGGACTACGGGGTGGTTCACGCCTCGGCAGTGGACGTCGGAGGGCGCCAGCCCTTGGACGCCGGCCGCGAGGGTGGCCAGGTCAGAACGGTGGTGGTCCGGTGTCCCGGAGGTGGTAGGGCAGGTCGGGGTCTGGTGAGGGTTCGCCGTCGTGGTCGTCGTCGCGGCTCTCGAGTTCTTGCTCGAGTTGACGCAGGATGCGGCGGTTTTCGGCGAGGCGGCGCTTGCGGGCGTTCTCGGCGCGTTCGCGTCGGGTGGTGTCGGGGCCGGTGATGGTGGGGCCGTGGGTGGCGAAGGCGAACTCGGCCTTGTGTGGGGCGAGGTCGGGGAACAGCCGCAGGATCGTCGTGGACGGGTTGCACACGAATTGGGCGCCGTCGGCATCGGTCCAGACGATGGCGCCGTCGGGGCGTCGGGTGCAGCTCCACAGGCCTTCGGTCTTGGCCTGGTGGTGGAATTTGCAGAGCGGCTGCATGTTTCGGGCGTCGGTCTGCCCGCCGGCGGTGGGATCGGTGTGGTTGTAGGGGATGCGGTGGTCGAGTTCGCAGAACTGCGCGGGCCGGTCGCAGGAGGGGAAGCAGCAGGTGGGGAAGAGGACGCGGATGTACCGCGCGAGCGCGGTATTGGGCCGGTATGCGGCTGGGATGGAGCCGTCCTGGCCGGCGTTCTCTCGGTCCTCGTCGTCTGCTTCGGCGCTGTCTGCTTCGGCGCCCTCCGGCTCGGTGTCGTCTGTGTGGGTCTGGTCTGCGCGGTGCGTGTGGGCGACGTCGCCGTCCGCGCCCTCGGTCGCGTCCGGTGCTGGGGGTTGGGTGGTGTCGGTTGCCGCGACGTCGGCCTGCTGCGGGGCGGTCTCACCGTGGGCGCCGCTTGGGGTGTCCTTCTCGGCGGGGGTCTCGTGCCTGGTCTCGTCCTCGACGTGGGCCTCGGCTGCGCTGTCCTGTGCTGGGTCGTCGGCGCAGTCCTCTATTGTCGTGGTGGTGAATTCGGCTTCACCAGCGGTGAAGTCGTAGTCGGGGATCTCCACACCGCGGAGGCGGGCTTCGTCGCGGGCGGCGAGATCCCGGGCGTGGGCGGCGGTGATCACCCCGTGGCCGGGGAGGTAGGCGGGATCGTCGTCGAGCCCCGCGAGCGTGGAGGCGTTGGCGACCACGAGCACCTCGATCGCCGTCTTCAATTGCGAACCCACCCCGCGGCGGCGTTCCCGGTTGGGGCAGTCGGCGGCAGGGCAGTCGCAGGCGAGGGTGGCGTAGCCGTCGAACACCGCGGAGAGGGCGTCGGCCATCCGCGCCCGCTTGCTACGCGAGTCCTGCGGGCAGACGGTGTTGGCGATCTGCTCGAGCCGGGTGTGCATCTTGCGTGCCTCACTGGCGGTCAGCACGGCGAACATCCGTGCCATCCCGTCCAACTCCGCCCGGAAGTCCACGTGCCGGTCGTTCTTCGCATACTCGTGCTGCTGCTCCGCGGCGTCGGGGTCGATCGCGATGACGAGTGCGTCGCAGATGCGGATCAGCTCGGTCTGCGAGACGATCGCCTCTGACCGGCCCAGCTCGTCCGCCAGACGGGTGTCGAACGCGCGCGTCTGCTCATCGTTCAGAGTGCGGGACCGCAGCAGCACGTCGCGTGCTCGGTAGGTGGGCATCCCGCCTGCGGCGATGTACGCGAACGTCTTGGGTAGCCGTTCGATCAGTCCGACGGCTTCGTCGATCTTGCCGCGGGCGGCGCCGGTGGTGACCCGCAGTCGGGCGGCGATGGCGGTATAGGCGTAGCGTTCCTGCCGTGACAGGGCGAGCCGCTGCCCGAGGTCGCCGCCGTCGGCGAGGATCCGTCGCTCGTGCCGGGCGTAGCACTCCTCGAAGAACACGTACAGCGCGACGACCCGCTCCGCCCAGGCCTGGTTCTCCGCGATCACGTGCGCGCGCAGCACATCCCCTGCCCCGGCGCGGTCACCGACCGCGGCGAGGTCCCCGGGCAGCAGGCCCGGGTCGAGGTGTGTGAGTGTGTCCATGTGATCTACATTACACCCATATATCGAACAGTGCAACCATTTATGGTATTTGTGTTCGAATCAGTTCCCGTCTGAACAGGAGAGATGCGGCGCAACGGTTCGGCGCTGAGTTACGGCGTTCGATCGTGTGCGCGAGTGATGGTAGAGCGGCCTCAGCGTTCACGAGGCCTATCGGCGTCGCGTTGTAGCGGTCGCCGCGCACGCCGACGCGGCCAGCGACTCGAGATCGGCGAGTTCGTCCGCCGAGAGTGGGACGCCGGTGGCGCGGGCGTTCTCTTCGATGCGGGCGGTGCGGCGGGTGCCGGGGATCGGGACGACCCAGGGCTGCGTCGACGGCGCGGTTCTCCTCGGAGAAGCGGGGAATCGTGGCGCGGATGGCACCGTCGACTCATGAGGTTCGGGTGTCGGCGGTGTCGAAGAAGTTCACCGCCGAGGTCGACGGCGGAGCATCGCGATCGTGTCGTCCCGGTCACCAGGATCGGGACCATAGCTCCGCGACACACCCATGGCGCCCAGCCCGATCGCCGATACCTCGAGCCCCTGGCCCAGTGTCCTGATGTGCGTCGCGTCGTCAGTGGCCATGTCGGCTCCGATGCGGATGCCGAGGTCACCCGCCACGGCGAGGGCGGCGCCGGCAGCACCCCCCTCGGGCTAGGTTGACGGGGTGGAACCTGTCAGCGTCGCGCGCATCCGCCAGTGCCGCCTGGTCGTGGTCGCCGACCAGACGGGCGCCGGCGCACGGGAACTCGCGGCGCTCGCCTACCCGGACGCGGCGACGGTGCAGGTGCTCGACTGGGACGAGCCGGGCGAGGCGGCGCTCGCCGCGGCGCTGGCATCCGGCACCGTCGTCGTCCTGGATGCGCAGCGGGGCTCGGACGCCCTGCTGCGCCGGCTCGCCGAAGGCGCGCACCGTGCGGACGGCATCGTCGTTCTGGTGCGCAGGATGGCCGAGGCCCCGCGGTCGCCGCTACTGGCGGACGGTGGCGCAGCCCTGGGCGTGCAGCACGTGGAGGCCGTCGATCGGTTCACGGCCGACGAGGTGCTGGCGCTCGCGTCGGCCCGGGGGCTGGATCTGCCGCGCACCGACGCGATCCGGCTGCGCGAGCGGGCGGCAGGACTCGTCCCGCAGTGCCTGGCGCTGCTCGACGATGCGGCGCGCACCGGCCGCCTCGACGCGCACGCCGTGCCGGCGCGTGAGGCGTTCCGCGTCGCTGATGCTTTGCGCGAGGTGGCGGCCGGGCGGGCGACGGAATCCGATGCGACGGTGGCGCGAGCGGTCGCGGTGCTCGGGCGGTGCACCGAGCTGCAGGCCGGTGCGGTCGCGGGATGTGTTGTGAGCGTGGACCTCGTCGATCGGTTGGCGCGGCGCGGGTTGGTGTGGTTCGGGCGGATCGGTGGCGTGGCGTATCTCGCGCCACCGGCCCCGGTGACAGGCGACGCGATCGTGGCTGCGACGAGTGCGGGCGAGCGGCGTTACTTGCACGCGCGCGCGGCCACCGTCGGCGACCGGCACGCGCGGCTGACCCACCTGGCGCTGGCCACCGGCGGACCGGATCCCGAGCTCGCATCGGAACTCGCCTTCGACGCAGAGGATCTCGCGCGGTCCGGGGAGTGGGGTGCGGCCGCGCGGCAGTGGGAGCTGGCCAGCGGCCTGGCGAGCGAACGGGAGCGCGCCCGGGATCTGCTGACCGCGGCGGTCGACGCGTTCGCGGGTGCGGGAGACCTCGTGGCGGCCGCCGACCTCGCGCCGCGCGTCGAGGCGATGGACGCGAGCCCGCAGCGGGACGGCGCGCTCGGCTATGTGGCGATCCAGTCCGGGCGGCCCGACGAGGCTGCAAGCCGGCTGCGTGGCGCGTGGCGCGCGGTGAACCCGCGGCATGACCCGGTGCATGCGGCGGCGCTGTGCCACCGGATCGCGCTGGACGCTCTGGCCAGGTGGGAGGGCGCCGCCCTGGTGGAGTGGGCACAGCGCGCCATCGACCTGGGTGGCGACGCGCCGCCCGCGGTCGAGGCGCGGGCCTTCATCGGGCTCGGCTACGCCGCGTCCGGGGACCCGGAGGCGGCCCTGGAATCTGTGGAATCGGCACTGCGGGAGACGGATCGGCCTGTGGCGGTGGAGCAGCGGGCGTTACTCGGGGTGGGGTGGATCGAGCTCGGGATGGGGCACCCGGAGCGGGCTCGGCATGCTCTGGCACGGGCGCGGGAGGGGCGCGGATCGGGCGGCTCGCATCGCGTCTCGCTGTGGGCGTACGGGTGGCTCGCGCGGGCCCAGTTCGAACTCGGCGAGTGGGACGACGCGCTCGCGTCGGCCGAGGCGGCGATCGACCTCGCCGACCGGACGGGCATCAGTCTGTGTGCGCCACTGGCGCATTGGACCGCCGCCGAGGTGCATGCGTACCGCGGTGACACCGTCGCCGCCCGGCGGCACGCCGAGGGAGCGCGACGCGGTGCGGAAGGGTACCTTTCGCAACGGATCCCGGCGGCGTGCGCCGAGGCGGCTGCGGCCGAGGCGGCAGGTGAGCGGGAGCATTCCGCTGCGGCCTTCGAGGCCCTCGTCCGGGACCCGGCCGCGCTCGCCGTCTCGCCCGACTTCTGGCCGTGGCACCACCAGGCCGTCCGGCAACTGCTGGTGATCGGGCATGTCGATGCGGCAAGGGATCTCGCTGCGCATATCCCGGAATGCCGGTCGTCGGTGGGGGCTGCGCGGGTCGCCGCCGCGACCGGGATGCTGACGGCCGTCGCAGATCCCGACGGTGGCATCGCCGCAGTCGAGGTCGCGCTCGCCGATATCGCCGGGCTGCCACTGCCCGCGCTCCGCAGCCGACTCCAGCTGGACCTGGGTATGCTGCTGCGCAGGGCGGGCCGACGCCGCGACGCTGACGTCCAGTTGTCCTCGGCGCGAGCAGGTTTCGAATCGCTCGACGCCCGGGCGTTCGGGGACCGGTCCGCACGGGAGCTGGGGGAGCAGGCGGGCCCGGCCGGGCGCCTGGGTGAACTGACCCCGCACGAGTGGAACGTCGCCCGGCTCGTCGCAGCGGGACGGACCAACCGGGAGGTGGCACAGGAGCTGTACCTCTCGCCGAAGACGGTGCAGTTCCACCTGACCCGCATCTACGGCAAGCTCGGCGTCCGCACCCGGGGTGAGCTGGCCGCGCGGTATGCACAGAGCTTCTGACCGCTGCAGCAACGTCTGGATAGGGCTCACCGGGCGGGGATGCCGTCGGCGGGTCCTGGCGGCCGTCGGCCGCTCGTCGTCACGTCGGACCGTGCCGATGGCGCGTGCGGCCCCTACTGCTCTGCGAGTTCGCGGCGCAGCACCTTCCCGGTCGCGTTGCGCGGCAACGCATCCAGGAACACGATGTCGCGCGGCACCTTGTAACCGGCGAGCTCGCCCTTGACCAGCACCTTGAGTTCGTCGGCCGGCACCGTCATACCGGGGCGGAGTACGACGAACGCGCGCAGGCGCTGCCCGAACTGGTCGTCGTCCACGCCGATCGCGGCGACCTCGGCGACCGCCGGATGCCCGCTGATCGTGTCCTCGACCTCCTTGGGGAAGACGTTCTCGCCACCGGACACGATCATGTCGTCGTCCCGGCCGACCACGAACAGCCGCCCGGCCGCGTCGAACCGGCCCACGTCGCCGGTCGCCATCAGCCCGTGCCGGCGTTGCTTGTCACCACCGCCCGAATAGCCCTCGAACAGTTGCGAATTGCCGACGAAGATGCGCCCCACCTCCCCCTGCCGCACCTCGATCCCGGCGTCGTCGAACAGCTTGACGGTGGTGCCTCGCGTCGGCCGGCCGGCGGTGCCGGGGGCGCGGCGCATGTCCGACGGTCTCGCGATGGTCGCGTACGCGACCTCGGTGGATCCGTACAGGTTGTAGAGGTTGTCGCCGAACTCGTCCATCCACCGGTCCGACAGGTCACCCGGCAGGGCCGACCCCGATGCGGCGACCACGGTCAGCGACGACGTGTCGTACCGTCCGCGCACCTCGCCCGGCAGGTCGACGATCCGTGACAGCATCACGGGCACCACCGCGAGGGCCTCGATCCGGTGCTCGGCGATCGCCGCCAGCCACGCCTCGGGATCGAACCGCCGGACGCATACGACGGTGGCGCCGAGTGCCAGCCCGAGCAGCAGGTTGGACAGCCCCCAGGCATGGAACATCGGCGCCGCCAGTCCGATCGGCATGCCCGCCTGCAGGGGGATGCGCTCGAGCAGGGCCGCCGGCGCCTCCAGCGTGGGGCCGCCGCCTCCGGCCGACACCGCGCCGCGGCTCGCGCCCTTGGGGGTACCGGTGGTGCCGGACGTCAGGATGATCACCTTGCCCGCGCGGCCCGGGGTGGCCGGCGCGGCACCGTCGTACACCGCCGCAAGGGAGGCGAGCGAGGGCAGGTCGGCCGCCGGGTCGGCGGAGCCGTCCGCGAGCACCCGCCGTCGGTTGGTCGCGGCCTGGTCGATCAGGTCGGCGAACTCTGCGTCGTAGACGATGGCGGTGGGCTGCTCCCGGCGGCACACGTCGGTGATCTGCGGGCCAGAGAACCCCGTGTTGAGCAGCAGCAGGTCGCAGCCCAGCTTGGCTGCGGCCGCCATCGCCAGCACGAAACCGCGATGGTTGCGCGCGAGCAGGGCGATGGCGTCGCCCTCCGCGACACCGAGGCTCCGCAGCCCCGCGCCGATCGCGCTGGACCGACGATCCAGCTCGGCGTAGGTCAGGCTGCCGTCCTCGTCGATCACGGCCGGCCGGCCGGGATGGCGGGCCTCGCCGACCGCGACCAGCGCCGCCGGCGTCAGTCCCCAGTTGCGGGCCGCGAACGCGATCCGCACCGCCCGGTCCGGCCGCATCGGCGCGATGATCCCCGCGCGTGCCAGCAGTGATGCGTTCACCGCTTCATCTGCGATGCGTTGGGGCAGTCCCTTCCCCGGCCGCCGGGCACCGTCGCCCTCGACCTCGAGCCTCATTCCGGTGAGCGCATCGCGCATCAGCCCCCATAGGCCCGGGTATGCCGCGATATCGGCGATCGCACCGAAGATGCCCGGCGCGTCGTAGCTGAACCGCAGTGTCACGGCCGTTCCGCCGGGCACGGGCCGCAGCCGCAGCCGGACCCGGTGGGACACGCCCGTCACCCCGGACCAGGCGATCTCGCGCGGCTCCGACATCTCGGTGATGATGACGTCGCCGCCGACCAGCGCGCCGCCCACCCGCACCAGCACGCGGTAGCGTGCGTTGCGCTCCGGCGTGCGGCCGGGCTGCTCGGGCGTCACCTCGATCTGCGAGCCGCCGAACCGCGCCAGCGCCGTGGGATCGGCGCACGTGGCCCACACGTCCTCTATCGGGGCGGCGAACACCTCATGATGCTCGATCTTCATCCGATCACCGGCAGCTTCCGTTCGGCCTCGAGGGCGGTGAGTACGTCCTGCATCTCGGCGACCACGTCGTCGTACACCTGGTCGAGGTCGGGGTCCTCGCCGTAGCGGGCGCGCAGGTCGATGGGCGGCAGGTAGGCGATGGTGATCTTCGCGGGCAGCGGCACGAACGGTGCGAACGGCAGCGTCACGCCGAACGGCGCGGACAGCACCAGCGGCAGCACCTTGATCCGCATGATGCGGTCCAGGCCCAGCAACTGGGCCAGCTTGTCGCCGCGCGCCAGGAACAGTGCCGTCTCCTGGCCCCCGATGGTGACCTGCGGGACGATCGGTACATCGTGCCCCAACGCGAGCCGCAGGAAGCCCTTACGTCCACCGAAGTCGACCACCCCGGACTGCCGCGACGGGCGGTAGTTCTCGTAGTCGCCGCCGGGGAACACCTGCAGCAGGCCGCCGCTGGAGAGCACCGCGTGCCCGTTGTCCGGGTCGGCCTCGACCGTGCCGAACCGGCGCAGGATCGGCGCCAGCGGCGAGTTGAGCACCATCCGATGGGCGAGTTGGTAGAACGGCCGCTCCACGCCGAAGTAGGACGTGATCGCGAGCTGGCTGATCATCACCTCGGGCGACATGATCCCGCCCGTGTGGTTGCCGACGATCAGGGCCGCGCCCTCCGCGGGGATGTGATGCAGGCCCCGCACATCGGGCCGGAACCACGCGCTGACGGCCAGCCACAGCCCGGGCAGCAGTTCGCGGATGGCGTCCGGGTCACGATCGTCGAGATCGCCCACGCGCAGGCGGGGGAGCAGCCGGCGGGCCTGCCGGCCGACCAGGGAGAGAATTGCTGGGCCCGCCGCGGCGAGACCTGAATCGGAGGCCATCGGGGTCCTTCGGCGTCGGGGGATGGCAGACGCCGCAGAACTGTAGTCGGGTTCGCGGGCGCACATCGGCGGTTCAGCAGAATGACGGTGCCGGGCCGGCGCCGACTACCGACTCAGCGGGCCAGGGCTCCGCCGGACGCGGCAGGCGGCTCGGGCACGCCGTAGTGCCAGCCCTGTCCGTACCGGACGCCGAGCTCCCGGACCCGGGCGTCGACGTCGCCGGTCTCGACGCCCTCCATGACCACGTCGATACGGAGCTGTCGGGCCATCGCTACGACCGCCCCGATGACGACGCGCCGCTTGGCAGACTCGGGCGCCGACTGTGCGGCGTACGCGGTGAACGACCGATCGATCTTCAGGATGCCGATCGGGAAGTCGCTCAGGTTGGACAGCGCGGAGTAGCCCACACCGAAGTCGTCGAGGGTGACCCGCACGCCGCGGTCGGCGAGCGGCCGCAGGACCCGCTGCGCGTGGTCGACGTCGGAGATCAGGGCGGTCTCGGTGAGCTCGAGCCACAGTGCCGACGCTGGCACGGCGTGCGCGTCGAGGACGGCCAACACGCGGTCCGCGAAGCCGGGGGCCTGCAGCTGCCGCGCGGACACGTTCACCGACACGGCCACCGCGTCGACCGCCCGGATCTTCGCCAGGTGTGCGACTGCGGTGTCGAGCACCCAGTCGCCGATCTCGACGATCTCGCCGGTGCGTTCGGCGATGTCGAGGAAGTACGCCGGAGTGCGTAGCTCGCCGTCGAAGCGCCAGCGCAGTAGCGCCTCGTATGCCGCGGCGCGCCCGGTGGCCAGCTCGATGATGGGCTGATACCACAGCTCCAGCGACCCGTCGGTTGCGCTACTGCGCAGCCCGGCCGCGACCCGCATGTCGCGGTCGAGCTCCGCCCGCGCACCCGCGTCGAACATCTCCACGCGCGTCCCCGACCGCTGCGCCGCGAGGGTGGCGGACTCCGCGTCCCGGACCAGCCGGTCGATCGTGTCGGCGGTCACGACGCCGCCCGCGGTGCCGAGCCAGGTCTCGATCAGGAGCGTGAACCCCGCCACATGGTACGGGTCGCCGAGCGCGGCCAGCGTCGTGCCGACCGACCGCTGGACCTCGCACGCGGAGGCGGGGGAGACGATGACGAAGGTGTGGCGGTCGGTGCGGTAGAGCCGCACGCGGCTCAGGCCCGCCGACCGCAGGCGGTCGGCCAGCTGAGCGGTGAGCATCGCGCGGACCTCGTGCCCGTAGGTCGCAGTGACGGCGTCGAGGCCGTCGACCCGGACCATCGTCACCGAGCGGGCATCGTCGCAGACACCGGCCTGAATGTCCGCGTGCAACCCGACCAGGTTGGGCAGGCCGCTCTCCGCGTCGTGCTGTGCATCGTCGATCGAGGCGAGGGTCGAACGGCTCAGCGCCCGCACCATGCGGTCCATCCAGAGCATCACCATGACGAGCAGCACGATCAACACCACGATCCGGACGCCGTCGCCGCGGTCGCCGGAGGGGGCCGTGTCGATCGGGATCGCGACCACGATGACGCACACCAGCGCCATGCCGAGGATGCGGTAGGGCGTCTTGTTCACCGCCGCGTCGACGGCCGTGGCGAGGGTGGCGTCCGCCCCCGACCGCCCAGCCCGGCTCCGGGCCACGAGATAGGCGCAGGGGAACAGCACCATGGCGGACGCAGTGGCCGCCGGCAGTAGGGCCGGAGGCGGGGCGCTTCCGAGCGACAGGACGAAGCGGTGCGCGGCGGCGGCCGTCATGAGTCCGAACGCGTACACCATCATCGCCGCCGCGCGGTGCGGGCGGGTCGAGCGGAACAGCACACCGATGATCGGCACCAGCAGTGCACCGTCGAGGGCCAGGCGGGTCACAGCCGACACAGGCGACTCCGCGCGGCCCGCGGCGGCGGTGCCGATCACGGCGACGCTGTGCACGGCCGCGATGCCCAGCCACAGCGTGAGCATCCGGCGGGTCGCTCGCAGACCCGACTCACGTCCTGCTGTACGCAGCCAGGTCGCGGCGCTCACTGCGAGCACCACGTGACTCAGCGCGGTCGTGATCTGGCTCGCTGCGGCCAGCCAGGGCGCGCAGTACTCCCGCCAGGTCCAGAAGCCGCCCGCCACCGAGACCACGACCGCGGTCGCCGTCGCAGCGATCCGGACTCGGTCCGCGGCCGCCGCGGCGCGGAACAGCACCGCGTCGGTCGCGATGACCGCTGTGACCCCGGCGACCGCCCAGGTGAGCCCCTGCGCGAGCCGCACCGACGATAGGACGATCGAGGTGGCGGCGACCGCGATGGTGACGGTCAGCATCGCCCATCCCGCGGCAGCGGGCGCCGACATGCGCCGCTGCGGGGTGGGCTCCAGCGTCACTTGCGGACCTCCTGTGTGTTGCATAGACAGTATTGGTGTAGATCGGAATCGGTGTAGATCACATCCGACATGCGTCGAAAAGTGCGTCTCCAGGCGGATTTTGCCAATGTTCACCATGTGCCCCGCGGTAAGGTCCGCCTATCTCCCGGGGCGCCCCGTTCCCACGCACCCGGGCCGTGCGGCGTGGGCGAGCGTGCGCCGGATCCCGGGCGGGGCGGCGGCGAATGTCGCCGCCATCGAGGCTGCCGTCGCCGAGGCGCCGCTGCGCGCCGACAGGAACGCCCGGACGTGGCTGTCCGGCAGGCCGAAGAACAGCTCGAAGAAGTCGCGCTGCTGGTCGGCGGTGAGCGCGAGGAGAGCGCGCAGCCCGATCAGACGGAGGCGGTGCGCGGTGATATCAGCCCGGGTGACCGGTGATGCGCCGGACAGCACGCGCGTGACACCGTCGTCGGCGAGGGCTAGCGACGCGGCCAGCGAGTACCCGGTCGCCGGGTGCAATGTCGTGCCCCGCACGCCGGCCCCGGCCCAGCCCCGGCCGCGTCGTCGCCCCGGGGTGGTCAGGGCGAAGTCGACCCGCTCGTCCACCGCGCCGGCGACCACGCCGCGGTCGACCAGGCGCGCCCGCAGCCGCCGTTCGAGGGCGCCGACGGGGACCGGCGGCGCCCCGGCCAGGCAGGTCTCCTCGAGCAGGAGCGCGTCGGCCGACACCGGGACCGCGTACAGGAAGGATGCGGGCGCCTCGGCCGCGACCCCGGGAACAGGACGCCAATCCATCCACAGCTCCGGATGGGTTCCGCGCGGCACGACGACGCCCGCGGCGGTCTGCCGCGGGCGGCCGGAGCTCGGTGCGCCGCCCCGGGCGTCCAGGACGAACGCCGTGCCGTGCCCGGATCGGCCCGCCTGCTGCGTGCGTACCTCCACACGGTCGAGCGTGAGCCCGCCCTGCAGCGCGGGGGTGTCGAGGACCAGATACTCGCGGCCCAGCTCGCGGCGAGTGTGGGCGATGACGTCCGGCCGCGAGCGCGCCGCGACGACCTCGGATGGAAGCCAGCTCGGCACCTCGTCCGCCCACAGCCCGAACGTCTGCCGCCACCGTCGACCGGGGTCGGGGTCGAATGCGCGCACCCGCATGCCCGCCGCCGCCGCCCGGTGCGCGAACGCGCGGCCGGCCGGGCCGAGCCCGAGCACGACGACATCGGGGGCGCTCCGGGCGGTCATCCGCCGATCGTAGGATGCCGGTGCAACAGGCACCCGAGCGTGAGCGGGCGTGTCCCCAGCGTGCGCAAGTAGGGTGTGGCCCGTGATGATCGCGAGCTTCCCCAGCCCACCGCAGGGCGTCTGGCACCTCGGTCCGCTGCCGATCCGCGCGTATGCGCTGTGCATCATCGTCGGCATCGTGGTCGCCTGCTGGTGGGGCGACCGCCGCTGGATCGCCCGCGGCGGCCGGCCGGGCGACGTGGTGGATGTGGCGGTGTGGGCGGTCCCGTTCGGCCTCGTCGGCGGGCGGCTCTACCACCTGTGCACCGACTTCACCACCTACTTCGGCGCGCACGGCCGCGGCTTCGTGGCGGCGCTGAAGATCTGGGACGGCGGCCTCGGGATCTGGGGTGCGGTGGCCCTGGGCGCGGTGGGCGCCTGGATCGGTTGCCGACAGAAGGGGATCTCGCTCGGCGACTTCGGCGACGCGATCGCGCCGTGCATCCTGCTGGCGCAGGCGATCGGGCGGATGGGCAACTACTTCAACCAGGAGTTGTACGGGAACCTGACGCGCCTGCCGTGGGGGCTCGAGATATTCGAGCGGGTCAACGCCGCAGGGGAGCGCGGCCCCAGCGTGCTGGACGGCCGCAGCGACGGTGTGCTGCTCTCGGTGGTGCAGCCGACGTTCCTGTACGAGATGGTGTGGGACCTGCTGATCGTGATCGCCGTCGTGGTGGTCGACCGCCGCTTCCGCATCCGCGGTGGCCGGCTGTTCGCGCTGTATGTCGCCGGCTACTGCGCGGGCCGCTTCGTCGTGGAGTTGCTGCGCGACGACCACGCGACGCACGTGTTCGGTATCCGGATCAACGTGTTCACCGCAGCGATCGTATTCGTGTGTGCGGTCGCGTACTTCGTGGTGCGCCGCAACTCACCGGTCGGTCGGTCGGTCGGCACGCCCGATGCCGGCGGACGGACCGATGTCACGCCGACGCCCGCCGAGTCCCGCGCGGACGAGCAGGACGAGCAGGACGAGGCCGAGCCTCGTGCTACTGCGCCGGCAGACGCCGAACCGGGCGCCGACGCCGAGGGAAACCGATAGTTCGGCCCGCCGTCACACCGTGTTCCCCCGGGGCGCCGTGCGGCGCGCCGCGGGCGGCTAGGCTACTGCGGTGACTCGTCGAACCAAGATCGTGTGCACCCTGGGCCCCGCCGTCGGAACCGACGAAGGTGTGCTGGCCCTCGTCCAGAACGGCATGGACGTCGCCCGCCTCAATTTCAGCCACGGCGAACACGCCGACCATGAGGCCAACTATCACCGTGTGCGAGCGGCGTCGGACACCACCGGCCGTGCCGTGGGTATCCTCGCCGACCTGCAGGGTCCGAAGATCCGCCTGGGCCGCTTCGCCGACGGTAAGACTGTGTGGGAGAACGGCGAGACCGTTCGCATCACCGTCGACGACGTCGTCGGTACCCACGACCGTGTCTCCACCACCTACAAGGAGCTCGCGAAGGACGCGCAGCCCGGTGACCGCCTGCTCGTCGACGACGGCAAGGTGGGCCTGACCGTCGCCGCGGTGGACGGCAACGACGTGGTCTGCACCGTCGTCGAGGGCGGCCCGGTCTCCAACAACAAGGGCGTGTCGTTGCCCGGCATGAACGTCTCGGTGCCCGCTCTGAGCGAGAAGGACATCGCCGACCTCGAGTTCGCGCTGAAGATCGGCGTCGACTTCATCGCGCTATCGTTCGTGCGGTCGCCCGCCGACATCGAGCGCGTGCACGCCGTGATGGACCGCGTGGGCAGGTTCGTGCCGGTGATCGCCAAGCTCGAGAAGCCCGAGGCGATCGAGAACCTCGAGGCCGTGATCCTCGCGTTCGACGCGGTGATGGTGGCCCGCGGCGACCTCGGCGTGGAGTTGCCGCTGGACGAGGTGCCGCTGGTGCAGAAGCGGGCGATCCAGATCGCCCGTGAGAACGCCAAGCCGGTCATCGTCGCCACCCAGATGCTCGAGTCGATGATCGAGAACTCCCGGCCTACCCGCGCCGAGGCGTCCGACGTCGCGAACGCCGTCTTGGACGGCGCGGACGCCGTGATGCTGTCCGGCGAGACGTCGGTCGGCAAGTTCCCGATCGAGACGGTGCGCGTCATGGCTCGCATCGTCTCGACCGTGGAGCAGGGACCGATCGACGTGCCCGGCCTCAACCACGTGCCGCGGACCAAGCGCGGGATCATCTCCTACGCCGCCCGCGACATCGGCGAGCGGCTCGGGGCGAAGGCCCTCGTGGCGTTCACCCAGTCGGGGGACACGATGCGCCGTCTCGCACGCCTGCACACCCGGCTGCCGCTGCTCGCGTTCACACCGCTGCCGGAGGTACGCAGCCAGCTCGCGCTGTCGTGGGGCACCGAGACGTTCCTCGTCGACCGAGTCGCGTCGACCGACGCGATGATCGACCAGGTCGATCAGGCGTTGACCGGCCTCGAGGGCTACGAGCCGGGCGATCAGGTCGTGATCGTGGCCGGAGCGCCCCCCGGGACGGTCGGCACCACCAACCTGATCCACGTGCACCGGATCGGCGAGCAGGACCACTAGTACGACCCTGTGGGCGGTGGCTGCCGAGTCGCCGCCCACAGGTCTGTCGGCGATTCGTCCAGCCGGGGGTGTCGCAGTCCCCTAGTAGGCTGGCCGGCATGACCAATTCGACCGGCGGCGCCGGCACCGCAGTGGGCTGGAGTGCGGCGGGTGGATCCGTGGCTGCGCCCGAGAGCTACTTCGCGCAGTTCCTCGACACGCTGGACCTGACGCCGATCGGTGAGGACGCGTTCGCGGGCCGTCACCCGGCCCAGGTCGGCCCCCGCACCTTCGGCGGACAGATCATGTCGCAGGCGATCGTCGCGGCCGGCCGCACCACCGAGCTGCCGTTGCACGTCAAGCACACCCACTTCATCCGCGGTGGCCAGGTGGACGCGGATCTCGAGTACCACGTGACGCGCCTGCGGGACACCCGCAACACCGCGAACCGGCAGGTATCGGTGCAGCAGGGCGGCGAGGTGGTGGCGCTGGTGCTGCTGGGCTACCAGACCGACGCCCGCAACCCACTCGAGCACGGGGACCCGATGCCACAGGTCTCGGAGCCGGAGACGCTGCCGTCGATCTACGACCTGTTCGGCGGTTACGAGGACACCATCCGCCAGTTCGTCGACGCTCCGCACCCGATGGACATGCGGTACACCAACGACCCGGCGTGGGTGATGAAGTCCAAGGGTGGGTCGCTGGACTTCAACCGCGTCTGGATCAAGACCGACGGTGACCTGCCCGACGACCAGGTGTTGCACGACGCCGCCCTGGCCTACGCGTCGGACACCACCATCCTCGACTCGATCATCACCCGCCACGGTCTGTCATGGGGATTCGATCGGATCATGGCGGCGACGCTCAACCAGTCGATCTGGTTCCACCGCCGCGTGCGGTTCGACGAGTTCAACCTCTACGCCACGCACTCGCCGGTCGCCGCCGGTGGCCGCGGCACCGCCCACGGGCAGTTCTTCTCGCGCGGCGGCGAGCTGATCGCGTCGGTCACCCAGGAGGGTGTGCTCAAGTACTTCCCCGCGAAGGCCCGGTCGTGACCGGCGGTCATCACCAGGTGCTGCCCGTCCCCGTCGGTACCCCCGGTCGGGACTGGCGCGCGGCGCTTCCCGCGCCCCTACCGGACGGTTCGCAGCTCCCATGGCGGCGGCTCGGCCCCGGGACCCGCGGATGGGTGGTCGTGGTCACCGTCGTCGCCTGCGTGGCGCTGGCCGCCGTGACGCTGACCGCGTTGGTGATCGGTGCCGTCAACGAGGTCGACAGCAGGCCGAGGCCGGTCGTTCAACAGCACACCGGCTACCTGATCGGCGACGCCGGGTACCGGTCCGACATCGCTCCCGCCGCGCGCTGACTCGGGCAGTGGCAGCACCGGTGTCCCGACGGGCGGGCGCGCGCCAGATCGCCGAGGCCGCGGCGCTCGCCGATGTCGGCGCGGTGCTCTGCCTGATCGCGCAGGTGTTCCCCATCGCGGGCGGGTTGGCGCTGGCCGCATGCTTCCCGTTCGCGGTCGTGGGTCTACGGCACCGGCTGCGCACGATCGGGATCGCCCTGGCCGCGGGCGCGGTGATCGCATTCGTGCTGGGCGGCACGTCGACGGTCACCGCCACCGTGGCCGCGGCCGCGGTGGGCGGCCTGGTCGGCGTGTCGATCCGGAGGCGCTGGTCCCAGCCGACGCTGCTGGCGTTGACGGTGCCCGTGCTCGCGCTGCCCGCGGGCGCCGCAGCACTGGTCGGTCTGGCCGCCCTCCCGGGCCTTCGGGAGGTGGCCTTCAAGACGACGCGCTCGACGTGGACCGGAGCGGCCCGGTTGCTGACCGGCGCGGGACTGGGTACCCCGGCCGACGCGGCGACCGCGGTGCTCGACTGGTCGATCCGCAACTGGCCGATCGCGGTACCGCTGCTGGTGGTCGTGGCGGTGGTGCTCGGAGTGTGGCTGGTCCGCGCGTCGATGGGGCACGCGCTGGTCGCCGCGTTACGGGTCCTGCCGCGCGGGGGCTCCGCGCTCGACACCGTCATCGACTCGGGTGCGCCGCCCGGGCCCGTCCCCGTGGCGGTCCGCGACGTGCGCGTGCGGTTCGGCGAGCACACCGCGCTGCAGATCGACAGGTTCGACCTGGCGCCCGGCGAGCTGGTCTCGGTGACCGGCCGCAACGGCGCTGGGAAGTCGACGCTGGCACGGGTGGTGGCCGGCGTGCCGCCGACGGCCGGCACCGTCGTCCGGCCTGGGCCCGCGGGCCTCGGCGCACCGGGCGGGACGGCCATCGTCTTCCAGCGTCCGGAATCGCAGGTGCTGGGTGTCCGTGTGGCCGACGACCTGTGGTTCGGTCGAATCCCGGGGCCGGGGACCGACGTCGACGGACTGCTGGCGCGGGTCGGCCTCGCAGGCATGCAGGAGCGCGAGACCGTCGCGCTGTCCGGGGGGCAGCTGCAGCGGCTGGCGATCGCCTCCGCGCTGGCACGGGAGCCGGCGCTGCTGATCAGCGACGAGTCGACCGCCATGCTCGACACCCGCGGACGCGCCGACGTGATGGCCCTCTACCAGCGCGTCGCCGCGGAGGGGACCGCCGTCCTGCACATCACGCACCATGAAGCCGAGGCACGGGCCGGCGACCGGGTCGTCACCGTCGGGCCCGCGTCGGCGGCCGCAGCGCAGACTCCGGCATCCGAGCCGCCACACGGCGTGCGACGTCGCCGCGGCAGCCCGACGGGCACCCTGGTGCTCGACGGTGTCGGGTACGTCCGCGACGGCGGCACACCGTGGGACCGGCCGGTGCTCAGCGGCGTCGACCTCACCGTGCTCGGCGGTACGGCGACGGCGGTGATAGGGGAGAACGGGGCGGGCAAGTCGACGCTCGCGTGGCTGATGGCCGGCCTACTGAAGCCCACCGCGGGCACCGTCACCGTCGACGGGGAGCCCGTGGCCGACGGTGCAGTGCGGATCGCGGTGCAGCACGCTCGCCTGCAGGTGCTGCGCGCCACCGTCGGACGCGACGTGGCCGATGCGGCCGGGCTCGGCGACCCGACGGACCCGACCGGCCCCGACGGCCTCGCGGTGCGGCGGGCCCTGCGCAGGGTCGGCCTCGATCCCGATGCGTTCGTCGACCGCCGCGCAGACGAGCTGTCAGGCGGTGAGCAGCGCAGGGTTGTGCTCGCCGGCCTGCTCGCGGGCTCCGGGGACGGGGCGGGCCCGCGGGTCCTGGTCCTCGACGAGCCGCTCGCCGGCCTGGACGCCGCCGCGACCACCGCGATGATCGCGGCGCTGCGGTCGGTCAAGGCGTCGGGCACGACCCTCGTGATCGTCACCCACGACCTGCCCGGGCTCGGCGAGCTGGTCGACGGTGTCTACGAAGTGCGCCGTTCCACCGCAGCGCCCTCGCCTCGCCGTGCGCGGCACGGGCGCCCCGACATGTCCGCCGTGCTCGGCCGGCCGCTGCCGCACCCCACGCCCGCCCACCGCGTGTGGGTCGGCACGAAGCTGGCGGTGCTCGCCGCGATGGGGGTGGTGATCGGCGTGTGGACCGACTGGTGGGTGATCGGTGCGTCCGCCGTGCTGCTCGCCGGCTGGTTCGCGCTCGCCGGGGCGCCGTGGCGGGCTGTGCCGCGGCTGCCGCGGCTGTTCGGCACGTTCGCCCTGATCAGCCTCGTGCTGACCGGGATCGGCTCGGGCGCGACGACGGCGCGGCTGCTGGGTGTCACCGTCAACCTGTCCGGAGTCGATGTGTTGGCGCGGGGCCTCGCCGCGACGCTGCTGTCGCTCGCCGCCGCATTGCTGTTCTGCTGGACCACGCCGCTCGGTCAGCTGCCCGGCTTCCTGCAGCAGTGCCTCGACCGGTTCGGCCGACTCGGGCGGGCGAGCGTAGCCACCGCCACCGCGGTGGCTCTGGCGGTGCGGCTCGGCCCCCTGGTGCTGTCGGAGGTGCAGACGATGTGGCGGCTCGCGCAGCAGCGGCGGCGGGTGGTCCGGCGCGGTCGGCGCCGCGGTCGACGGCGCCACCACATGGATCTCGAGGACTTGTTCGAGATGCTCACGCTCACCACCGTCCAGTCGTGTCGCCGCGCCGGCGAGCTCGCCGACGCGATCGCGTCCCGCGGCGGCATCGGGGCGGTCGCGCGCCCCGCCGACGGCCCCACACGCCTCGACATCCTCGTGGCGCTCGCGGCGGCAGCGGTGTTGGGCGTCGGGGTGGCCCTGGGGCTGACGCTGCCCGGCATGGTGAACTAGGGCGTGACTCGGACGGAATCCACGCGGTGATCGCACCGCTGCAGACCCGCCGCCGGTGGCGCCCCGCGGTGACGTTCGGGCTCATCGCGGCCAATGTGCTCGCGTATGCGTGGACCGCGGCCATCGCGCACAGCGTCGTCGACAACCAGGACAGCGCGACGTTCCTGAAGCTGTGCCTGTCGTTCCCCGCGACCGCTGCCGGCTGGTGGTGGACCACCATGACCTCGGGTTTCCTACACTTCGGGCCCGTCCACCTGCTGGTCAACATGTATTCGCTGTACGTGCTCGGCGCGACGGTCGAGGCGGGGCTGGGCCGGGCACGCTACCTGGCCGTGTACGCGATCTCCCTGCTCGGCGGGAGCGCCGCGGTGCTCTGGTGGGCCATCGAGGCGGGCGGCGTCACGGCGGGTGCGTCGGGCGCGATCTTCGGCGTGATGGGTGCGGAGCTGGTCATGGTGCTGGCGATGCGTCTCAATCCGGCGAACATCCTGATCGTGATCGTCGCCAACGTGGTCGTCTCGATGGCCGTACCCGGGGTGTCGCTGTACGCGCACCTGGGTGGCCTGGTGACCGGCGTCGTGGTGGCCGCGGGCTTCGTCTACGGCCCGCGGTTGCTGCGCGGGCAGGCCCGCACCGCCCGTAGCGCCGCACGCATCGGCTGGGCGGTGACCGTGGCGGCGGCCGCCGTGATCGTCGTCGCGGTGGTCGTTCGGTTCGAGGACCTGCACGGCGT
The DNA here is from genome assembly GCF_039541155.1 of Tsukamurella soli. Taxonomy (NCBI): domain Bacteria; kingdom Bacillati; phylum Actinomycetota; class Actinomycetes; order Mycobacteriales; family Tsukamurellaceae; genus Tsukamurella; species Tsukamurella soli. Next base: position 25,752 of record NZ_BAABFR010000001.1, on the reverse strand, counting down.
GCGGATCTACACGCTCGGCGGGTGACCGCCTGTTCCCCGGGGTCACCGCTGCTGGCGCCGGTTGAGCTCCTGCAGCCGCGCGTTGTAGGCGGCGAGCGCGGCATCGTCGGCGTCGATGTCGTCGGTGTCGGTACCCTCGCCCCCGGCACCGTCGGACCTGGATGTCGGAGCGGGCCCGGCAGCGTCGCCCAACAGCGCGCCCCGGCGCGCCGAGTCGAGCCACGTTCCCATCGAGCCGCCCCGGTCCCGGCGGTCCCCGACGCCCTCCGCACTGATCCACAGCCACGCCACGACCAGCAGCAGGATCATCATCAGGCCGTCACCGCCGAACCACATGATCGCGCCGGCGGACGACTGATCCGAGAGCCCCGACGGGCCCCAGCCCGGATGCGAGAGGGCGTACCGGGGCGCGATCTCGGAGCTCGTCATCATCAGCGTCACACCGACCAGGGTGTCGGGCCCCATGGACACCAGGAAGGATGCAAAACGCAACGGATGGCTCAGCCGATGGCCGCATAGTTCGTCGCCGATCAGCGGCAGCATGAACAGCCAGCCGGCCACCAGGTACAGCAGGTACTCGAGGTTCTGCGCCCACGAATGCGCGAGGGCGTAGTCCTGGAAACCGGTGAGGTGCGTGCCCACCAGAACTCCCGCGTACAGGGGCAGGCCCAGTATCGGGCTGGTGCACACGCGGACGACGACGTTGCCCAGGATCGCGTGCAGCACCCGGTCGACGCGCGCCCCGGTCGCGGCGGTCAGGCGGATCGGCTGGGCCAGCACCAGGAACAGCGGAACCACGGTGATCAGCATCAAGTGCACCACCATGTGGGCCCAGAACAGGTGGTCGGCCAGGACGCGCAGGCAGCTGTTGAGTGCCACCACCAGCAGAGCCATCGCGATGACCCACGAGCCCACGTGCAGCAGCGACCAACGGTTGCCGCGGCGCCGCGCGACCACCGTCGCGACCAGGTATGCGACGGTGGCGAGCACCATCACCGTCGTCACGATCGGGGTGGCGACCCAGGTGCCCAGGAGCGGCGGCGGGCTGTCCGCGAATGCGGCGGACGGGTGCAAGGGGTAGGTAGTCATCGGGGTCGTTGTACCACCCTGTCAAAATTAATCCAACCGGCGTGTAACAAACCGATACGCGGTGGCGATGAATTCTCCGACCCCACTCAGCCGGTGTCGGACGGACGAGTCGACGTGACGGAAGGAACCGAGAATGCCCAAGGTGCCCGAGCCCACACCGCAAGAGGTCCGTGACTTCCTGAGCCCGATCTCGCACTGGGCACACCTCAAGGCGAACGCCGAGGACCAGTACCGCAAGACGATCCTCGCCGCGTACGCGGCGAGGATCCCGATCGTCCATATCGCTCGGTACACGGGCACCTCGCCGCAGGCGGTGAAGAAGGTCATCGACCGCCAGAACGACAAGACGCCGTCGGATCCCTCGCCGCTGCGGGCCGGCTACCTGCCCGGTGGCGGGGCGATGCCGCGCTCGATCCGCGTGGTCTGACCGGGCGAGGCCCTCCACGCCCCTTCACAGCTCTCTGCCAAAGAGTCTCGAGAGTCGCCCGGCAGTGTGGCGGCCGTGGATAACTGGACACGCGGAGGGACCTCGCTTTTAACGGGGTGGCTGCCCGTCACGATCTTCATCGTCGCCGGGGTACTGGTGGCCCTGGCGCTGGTGCGCAGGAAGGTCCGTTGGTACCTGATCGCCCTGCCGACCTCGCTGGTGGTCGGCGTCGTATGCGCGTTGGCTGCACGCACGTACATGAACTCCGAGGGACTCGCGGGGGACCCGGCGCCCTTCTGGCTGTGGTTCTGGATCGGCGCCGCCGGCACCGCGCTCGCCGCCTGGTTGTGGAGCCTCCGGCGCGGCGGCTGGTTCGGCCGCACGGTGCCGCTGATCGCCGTCGCGTGTGCGCTGCTCGCGTCGCTGCTGGTGGTCAACCAGTGGGTCGGGTACTACCGCACCTGGCAGGTCGCGTGGGCGTCGCTGACCGCAGGCCCGCTGCCCAATCAGGTGGATCAGGACCAGCTCGCGTCCTTGCGTAACACCAACCAGCCCGTCGGTCGCGTCGTGCCCGTGACCATCCCCGACGACGCCAGCGGCTTCAAGCACCGCACCGAGTACGTGTATCTCCCGCCGGCGTGGTTCAAGGGCGCGACACCGCCCAAGCTGCCCGCGCTGGAGATGATCGGCGGCGAGTTCAACACCCCGGCCGACTGGATCCGCCTCGGTAATGCGACCGCGACCGCGGACGGCTACGCGAAGGCCCACAACGGGGTGACCCCGATCCTGGTGTTCGTCGACTCGGGCGGCAGTTTCAACAACGACACCGAGTGCGTCGACGGGCCGCGTGGCAACGCCGCGTCGCACCTGACCAAGGATGTCCGGCCCTATGTGATCAACACGTTCGACGCCTCGTCCGCGGCATCGAACTGGGGGATCATCGGCTGGTCGATGGGTGGCACCTGCGCCATGGACCTGGTGGTCACGCACCCTGACCTGTTCACCTCGTTCGTCGACATCGGCGGTGACATGGGCCCGAACACCGGCACCAAGGCGCAGACGATCTCCCGGTTGTTCGGCGGCAACGCCGCAGCGTGGGACGCCTACGACCCGACCACCGTCATGACCAAGCACGGCGCGTACACCGGGATCTCCGGGGTGTTCGTGGACGCCGACGGGCAGCGTCCCGGTATGAAGGGCATGCACTTCCCCAAGGACTTCAAGGGATGGCAGAAGCAGGCTCCGCAGAACCAGGCTCCGGCCGGCTTCGGTGGCAACGCCGGCGACGACGACTTCAATGATCCGGGCGAACAGGGCAGCTCGCAGAAGCTGTGCACCACCATGAAGTCCGTGAAGATCGACTGCCAGATCAAGTCGGTCGGCGACGGCCACACCTGGCAGTCGGCGACGTCGGCCCTCAACGTGGCGTTCCCGATCATCAGCGCCGCAGTGGGCACGGGGGCCGTTACCGGCACACCCGCAGCCGCTGCGCCGGCGAGCCCGGCACCGTCGTCCGCGACCCCGGCATCGTCGTCCTCCGCGACCACGACGCCCGCGGCCGCACCGGCACCGGTCGCCGATCCGACGCAGGCGGCGGACCCGACGTCGGCGGCTGTCAGTCCGTCGTCGGCGCCGCGTTGAGCGTGTCGATGACCACGAGCGAGATGGTCTTCATGCTGGTCCGGCGGTCCATCGCGGTCCGCTGGATCCAGCGGAAGGCCTGCGGCTCCGTCATCCCCTGACGCTCCATGAGGATGCCCTTGGCGCGGTCGACGAGCTTGCGCGTCTCGAGCCGCTCGGTGAGGTCGGTGACCTCACGCTCGAGCGCCGCGAGCTCGCCGAACCGGCTGACGGCGATCTCGATGGCCGGCACCAGGTCCGCCTTGCTGAACGGCTTGACCAGGTAGGCCATCGCCCCGGCCGCGCGGGCCTTCTCAACGAACTCGCGTTGGCTGAACGCCGTGAGCATGACCACGGGAGCGATCCGCTCCCGGGCGATCTCGGTCGCCGCGTCCAGGCCGTTTCGGACGGGCATCTTGACGTCCATGATCACCAGATCGGGTCGCAGCGCCTGGGCCTTCTCGACGGCCACCTGGCCGTTCTCGGCCTCGCCCACCACCTCGTAGCCCTCTTCGCGGAGCATCTCCACCAGGTCGAGCCGGATGATCGCCTCGTCCTCCGCCACGAGAACGCGGCGCGGCGGTACCTCGGTCACGTCAGCCATCGGATCCCTTCGCCTCCCGTGCCCCACGGCACAGATGAACCCTACCGGCCAGGATTGGGACGCTGCCACGGACGAAGGTACTGTGCGCGGTGATAACGGACTGGATGCCAGTACCGAACTCAGAGCAGGAGTGATGACGGTGATCGATGCGATGATCGGTGACGTCCGCGAGCGTGCGGGCAACCTGTGGGCGCTGACGGTCGGCGACGGCATCCGCCCGGAGCGGCGTACGCCGCACGTGGTGGTGGGCGTGGGGGAGCACCGGACGCTGTTGCGGTTCGCCGACGACGGTGCCCGGGCGGCCGCCCGGGTGGCGGGCGGCACACCGGTGCTGCTGGTCCCGCCGATCGCGGCGCCGGCGACCTGCTACGACCTGTCCGAGGAGTACTCGATGGTCCGGCACTTCGCCGACACCGGCCGAGTGCCCTATGTCGTGGACTTCGGCGAGATCGGATTCCGCGACCGGCGCATGGGCCTCGAGGACTTCGTCCTCGACATCATCCCGCAGGCTATCGCGCGCACCGTGACGGACTTCTACGGTGCCGACGGTGCCGGTGACGTCGACCTGGTGGCGTGGAGCCTGGGTGGCACGCTGTCGTTCCTCACGGCCGGTGCCGTGAGGCGGCGGATCCGCTCGGTCACCGCGGTCGCGACACCGCTGGACTACATGTCGCTGTGGGGTTACCCGCTGGCCATCGCCGCCAACCGCCCGACCGGCGGGGTCCTGCCGTCGGCGGTGATCGGGCTGGCCGGCGGCATCCCCGCCCCAGCGGTGCAGCTGGCGTACCGCGCCACGTCGTGGCAGCGGGAGCTGAAGAAGCCGTGGTTCATCCTGCAGAACCTGGGGGAGACGGAGAAGCTCGCCCGCATGGAGGTGATCAACCGCTTCCAGCGCACGTTCCCCGGCTATCCAGGGCGGCTGACGCAGCAGCTGTGGGAGCGGCTGATCTACCGGGGTCAGCTGGCCGCGGGTCTGGTCCGGTTGGACGGCGTCGACGTGGACCTGCGGTCGATCGACGTGCCCATCCAGCTGTTCGGCAGCCACCGGGACGCGCTGTGCACGTGGCGGGCGGCGCGGCACGGCGTCGATCTGTTCGAGGGGTCGCCGCGGGTCCAGTTCGAGACCATCGAGTCGAGTCACCTCGGTCTGATCGCGGGGCCCGACGCGGTCGAGCGCACCTGGCCGGCGATCGATGCCTTCCTCGACTCGCTCGCGCCGGTGGGAGACCCCGCCGCAGGCTGATCTCGGGGCTCGAACAACGGCACGTAGTACGGTCTGACCTGCATGTTTGGGAGATTCGGACCGCTGGCCCACCCGCGACCGTGCCCCAACCCGGACTCGAACCGGGACTACCGAAGTAACCGCATTTTGAGTGCGGCGCGTCTGCCAATTTCGCCATTGGGGCTTGCGTCCAAGAGCATAGCGGGTCGGCTCGTGGAGACTCCAACCGTGGCACTGCAGCGTCGTATCCGGGTGGGCGACGGCATCGGTGAGTGTTCGGAATCGGCGTGCCCCGTAGCGATTCTGCCGTGGCTGGTGACGCGGCGGCGGAAAGACTTCCCAGCCGCGCCTCCCTCGCGCTGCTCCGATCGGCGGAACGGGACAGTTCGGCGGTGGTGTGCACACTCCGGCGGCGTGGGTGTGTCCCGCAGAGCGGCTCAGCACGCCCGTGACCAGGACCGCCCCCAACGACCGGGACCGACCGTCGTCGGGGACTCCGACGCCTTAAGGGACCGCGACCACATGGTCGGGAAGTGTCCGGGCGAGCGCCTCGTCGAACGTCGCGAGCCGCGCGCTGTTCGCTGAGGCCAACGCGGCGAGGTCGCTGTAGAGCGACTCGAGCCACATGGTGACGTCGTCGGATCGAGTACCGGTCCGCACCATGAACCGGTCAGCGCGCCCTCGACGATGGGGCACACGGCTATCGCCTGCACCCTGGACGCCCAGTCGGCGGCGCGGCGGTGATGCTCGTGTTGATCTGCGGCGAGAGCGATAAGCACGTTCGCGTCGACCAGGTACGCGTCGCTCACTCGTCGTCCAACGCGTCGGCCACGTCCTGGGAGGTGATCACGCGACCGAGGTGCATCACCGGAAGTCCACTGACCGGGTCCCGACTGATCCGGACAGGCTCACCCTCCATCGCCATGCCGCGAACCCGCGCGATGCGGCCAGCGTTCCGCCCGAGCTGCTGGTGCCTGGCATCGTCGAGGTGCACGGACCCGACTGCGACGGGGGCGAGCGCCGATCGGAATCTCGCCGGAGTCGTACCTGGGGCTGGGGATGTGTTCGAGCCTCGCCGGGGGCACCGTTGTGATGAGTCGCGTCATGGGTCGCTTTCGGGAGGTCCTCGGCCATCGGCCCGGGGCCTTCTGCGTTGCGCCAGTAGGTCTTGTCGGGCTGGATGTCGTTGGTTGCGATCACGTGGCCGGTGTCGAGGTGGACGACGGTGACGGTGGTGTCGTCGGCGATGGCGACGACGCGTTTGCTGGCGTACTGCGGTCGCGGGCGCGGTGGGGCCGGTTCTCGTTGTAGTGCTCGCGCAGTTGGTCGAGTTGCTTCTGCAGCTCGGGCAATGTCCGTGCGGCGAGGTAGCGCTTCTGGGTCTGGTGGAACCGCTCGACCCCACCCTGTGTCTGCGGGTGGCCGGGCGAGCAGTTCTTCTGCTTCCGTCGTCGCACCAGACTTCTGGTCGCATTTCCCCTCGTGGGTGCAGACCATCCTCGACTCCGGCATCAGCGCCACCGCGATCGCCGCGGTGCTACTGAATCTGCTCTTCAACGTCCTGCCGCCCCGGACGCCTCCCAGCACCAGCGGATCTACCGTCGCGGCGGCTCCTGCCCTCCAGATCACCGACACGGAGATGCGCATCCTCGCCGAGGGCGGCGAATAGGCCCTCGATCGCTCGTCGGTACCCGGGCAGGCGAACGTCCGGGTGTCGGAGGTTCGATCGGTTGTGCGGGCCCGGTCTGTCCCGTCGAGGCGTAGCGTCAGGTGTGGGGCCGTATGCGGCTCCCTAACAAGGGAAACCATGATGAGCGACAAGTCGCCACGGCACGAGACGTCCAAGAAACCCGGCAAGACCCTCAAAGAGAAGCGTGCCGAGAAGCACGCGAAGGCTGCTGCGCGGTCGTTCCACGATCAGCTCGTGTCGAAGAAGTGACCGCCCCGACGACGATCCCGCGGCTCGGGATCGTCGGGACGTCGGCCAAGGAGAACGAATTCCGGCTGCCACTGCACCCGGCCCACCTGGACCGGATCGATGAGACGATCCGCGGCCGGATGACGCTCGAGCGCGGCTACGGGGCGCGGTTCGGGTACGCGGACGAGGATCTCGCCCATCTGGTGGGCGGCTTCGCGGATCGGGACGAGGTGTTGGCCGAGTCCGACATCGTCGTTCTGCCCAAGCCGCAGCACTCGGACATCGTCGCGCTCCGCGAGGGGGCCGTGCTCTGGGGGTGGCCGCACTGCGTCCAGGACCCGGTGCTGACCCAACTCGCCATCGATCGTCGGCTGACGCTGATCGCGTTCGAGGCGATGAACCACTGGACGGTCGACGGGGCGGTCGGCGTGCATGTCTTCCACAAGAACAACGAGCTCGCGGGCTACTGCTCCGTGTTGCAGGCGCTCGAACTCACCGGCTCCACCGGCGATTACGGCCGACGGCTGAACGCGGTGGTCATCGGCTTCGGCGCCACCGCCCGCGGGGCGGTGACCGCGCTGAATGCGCACGGTGTGCACGACGTACACGTGCTGACGAATCGGGGTGTCGCTGCAGTGGGTTCGCCGATCCACTCGGTGCGGATCACGCAGTTCGACCACGACGTCGAGGCGCCACACCTGAGTCATGTCATCACCGACCGCGGGCGGGTGCCGCTGGCGCCCTTCCTCGCGCAGCGCGACATCATCGTCAACTGCACCCTGCAGGACACCGAGCACCCGCTGATCTACCTCACCACAGACGACCTCACCGAGTTCCGTCGCGGCACGCTGATCATCGACGTCTCATGCGACGAGGGGATGGGTTTCAGCTGGGCGCGCCCGACGTCGTTCGAGCATCCGATGTTCGAGGTCGGCGATCACATCGACTATTACGCGGTGGACCACAGCCCGTCGTATCTGTGGAATTCGGCCACGTGGGAGAACAGCGAGGCGCTCCTGCCGTTCATCGAGACGGTCGTGGGAGGGCCGGCGTCGTGGAAGGACGACGAGACGATCAGTCGCGCGATCGAGATCCGCGACGGTCACATCGAGAACCCGAACATCCTCTCGTTCCAGGGGCGTTCAGCAGCGTTTCCACACCTCGCGGCGTAATGCCGGGGCCTCGCCTGCCACCGTCGGCGCCACCCGGCACCGTCGGTGTCGACGCCCGCCCGGCCGGAGCTCGAGCGGGTCGTCGACCCCGTCGCGGTCAGCGCAACGTGGCTACCGTGTCGCGCTCCACCGTCATCGCCCGGCCGTCGTCGAACTTCACGGCGACGGTGTGCGGGCTGACGCCGACGGCGAGCACCGTTCCGAACGTCGCGGCTTCGGTGAGAAGCCGCACGCGATCTCCCTGATCCATCTGGGCCCCTTTCGCGGCTCCGGAAATGCAGCATCGAAGATGATGCACTTTTATTTCCCGCTAGTGCAGGTTGGTTAACCATACCCCGAGACATCCGATGGCGTGACCTGGGTCACGTGATGTTCACTCCGCGTTCACCGATATCCCGAATCTATGCAGGTCGTGGGATTGAGTCGACATGAGTCGAGAAGCCGTCGGAGCGTCTTCGCGGGGTCGACGCAGGTGGAATCCCTCACCCGGGACTGTCTGACGATATTAACTATAACGCAGTCTAGTCCCTCGGCTGATGCCGGACACGCACCACGGCGAGTTCTGCCGGAGCTCCGCGGCGCGTAGGCGCTTTCGCACGGTTCGGGGACTTTCCAGGTTGCTCCCAGGGATCACTCAGGTCCGCCCAATCCGCGGTCGCAGTATGCGAGGGGTGACCAACGAAACCGTCGGCCCGGGCGCAAGCATGCCCGCACGCCCTGAGCATCGTGCCCGCGCACTCACAGCGAAGCACGGCCCGATCGCTCTGCTCCTCATCGCGACCGCTGTGCTCTATCTGTGGGACATCACCGCCAATCAGATGGGTAACTCCTTCTACGCCGCGTCGGCGTGGGCGGGATCGGAGAACTGGAAGGCGCTGCTGTTCGGATCCCTGGATCCGGGGAACTCGATCACGGTGGACAAGCCGCCGGTGTCGCAGTGGGTGATGGGGCTGTCGGGGCGGATCTTCGGCTTCTCCAGCGCCAGCATGATGATCCCGCAGGCGCTGATGGCGGTGGGCACCGTCGCTCTGATGTACGACGGTGTCCGGCGCATCGCGGGGCGGAACGCGGGCCTGATCGCGGGCGCGACGCTCGCGCTGACCCCCGTCTCCGCCCTGATGTTCCGGTACAACAACCCGGACGCCGCGATGGTCACCCTGATGACCCTCGGCGCATACTTCACGATCCGCGCGCTCGAGAAGCGGGACGGTCACCACGCGGGCCGGCGAGCCGCCGGCTGGCTGGCGCTCGCCGGTGTGGCCCTGGGCTTCGCCTTCCTGGCGAAGATGCTCGAGGGTCTCATGGTGCTGCCCGCCCTCGGCCTCGCGTACCTGATCGCCGCGCCGTTCACCCTCGGTAAGCGGCTGCTGCACCTGCTCGGCGCCGCGGCGGCGATGATCGTCAGCTCGGGCTGGTACGTGGTGCTCACTGTCCTGTGGCCGACCAGCTCCCGCCCGTATATGGCCGGCTCCACCGACAACTCGTTCATGAACCTGGTGCTGGGCTACAACGGCTTCGGCCGGGTGCTGGGCACCAACCACCACGGCGGGGGTGGCCTCGCGGATCTGGACGGCTGCCCGGTACCCGCGTTCATCGAGCGGCTCATCGAGCAGCGGGCGAAGGGGCACCACGGCGGCTTCGGCAGCGAGCCCGGCCTCGGGCGCCTGTTCAGCGGCGAGTTCGGGCTCGAGGTCAGCTTCGTGCTGCCCGCTGCGCTGCTCGCGCTGATCCTGGTGCTGGTCTCCCGCGGCCGCGCACCGCGCACCGACCTGATGCGGGCCGGCGTCATCGCATTCGGGGTGTGGATGCTGGTCGACGGCGTCGTCCTCGCCGAGATGAAGCAGCAGGCGCACCCGTACTACAGCCTGTCGATGGTGCCCGGCGTCGCCGGCACGCTGGCCCTCGGGCTCGCGGAGATGTGGCACCGCCGTGACCGCTGGACCGGCCGCGCGGGACTCGCGCTGCTGGTCGCGACGAGCGGTGGGTGGGGCTTCGTGCTGCTGTCGCGGGACACGGCGTTCGCCCCTCCGCTGCGCTGGGTCGTGCTGGGCGCCACCGTCGTGACCGTCGCCCTCGTGCTCGCCGGCCCCCACGCTCCGCGCCCCGCCGCCGTCGCTACGGTCGTCGGCGTACTGGGTACGGTCGCCGTCCTCGGCGGCTCCACCGGATACGCGATCTCCGCCGTGAGCACCAGCCACACCGGCGGCGGACCCACCGTCAGCGACAAGTACGGGTGGGGTGGCATGGCGGCGACGGACGACGAGCACAAGCACGACGGTGACGGGGACGCCGCGGACACGAACGACACGGCCGGCGGGGCCGGGTGGTTCGGTGGCGCGCCGAATCCGGACATCACCCAGCTGCTGTCGAAGACGGACACCCGCTGGGCGGCAGCGATCAACGGGTCGATGCAGGCCGCGGGGCTCGAGCTCGCCACGCACAAGGCTGTGATCGCGGTCGGCGGCTTCATGGGGCAGGACGCCTCGCCGAGCGTCGATCAGCTCCGCGGCTACGTGCAGGGCCACGAGATCAGCTACTACATCGTCGCGCAGAACGGCTTCGGTTCGTCGTCGGATCAGGAAGTGCCGGAGCGCTGCCGCGTCTTCCCCTGGAACCGGACGAACCCGACCACCGACGCGGCGGCCGCGTGGGTCGCGCAGAACTTCCCGTCGGTCACCGTCGGGGGAGACACGGTGTACGACCTGACCAAGCCGTCGGCGGCCGCCTTCGCGAAGTGACGGACGAATCGCCCGTATCGTTCACAGGATCATCTCGGGGACATCCCAGTGTGATCGGACGGGGCACCGACACCATCGTGGTGTGACTACTTCCGAACTCAGCGTGCGGCCGCTCGGGGACCCCGGTGGCCCGACCCACGCCGCCACCCCGCCCCCGAGCGGCCGCGTCCGCCGACTTGCCGTCGAGCACGGCCCGATCGGCCTGCTCCTGATCCTCACCGCCGTCCTCTACCTCGTGAACATCACGCGGAACGGGATGGGCAATACGTTCTACGCCGCCGCCGCGTGGGCCGGGTCCCACGACTGGGAGGCCCTGCTGTTCGGCTCCCTGGACCAGGGCAACTCCATCACGGTGGACAAGCCGCCGGTGTCGCAGTGGGTGATGGGGCTGTCGGGGCGGATCTTCGGCTTCTCCAGCGCCAGCATGCTGATCCCGCAGGCGCTCATGGCGGTCCTGGCCGTCGGCCTCATGTACGGCATGGTCCGCCGCATCGCGGGCAAGAGCGCCGGCTTGATCGCTGGTCTCGCCCTCGCCCTGACGCCGGTGGCCGCGCTGATGTTCCGGTTCAACAACCCGGACGCGGCCATGGTCACCCTGATGACCCTGGGTGCGTACTTCACGGTGCGGGCACTCGAGAAGCACGACGGTGTTCGCGCGAGCCGCCGGGCGGCCGGCTGGCTGGCGCTGGCGGGCGTCGCCCTCGGTTTCGCCTTCCTCGCCAAGATGCTCGAGGGCCTCATGGTGCTCCCGGCGCTGGGGCTGGTGTACCTGGTCGCCGCGCCGTTCGGCTTCTGGCAGCGGATCCGGCATCTGCTGGTCGCGGCGGCGGCGCTCATCGTCAGCTCGGGCTGGTACGTGGTGCTCACTATCCTGTGGCCGACCAGCTCCCGCCCGTATATGGCCGGGTCCACCGACAACTCGTTCATGAACCTGGTGCTGGGCTACAACGGCTTCGGCCGGGTGCTGGGCACCAACCACCACGGCGGTCAGCAGGCCAGCCTGCCGCAGGAGTGCCTCGCCTACGTCGAGCAGGGCGGCGGCTGGGGTGGACACGGTGGGCACGGCGGGCACGGTGGCCACGGTGGCGGGGGCTGGGGCGGCTTCGGCGGCCAGTCCGGCCTGGCGCGGCTGTTCACCGGTGAGTTCGGCCTGCAGATGAGCTTCCTGCTGCCGGCTGCGCTGGTCGCGTTCGTCGCCGTGCTCGTCCTGCGCGGTCGCGCGCCGCGCACCGACCTGGTGCGGGCCGGCGCGATCCTGTTCGGCGTGTGGGTCGTCGTCGACGGGTTGCTGCTGGCCGAGATGAAGCAGATGGTCCACCCGTACTACAGCCTGTCGCTGGTCCCGGGTATCTGCGGGCTGGTCGCGCTCGGCCTCACCGAGGCGTGGCGGCACCGCACCGGTTGGGGCGGCCGGATCGCTCTGGCCGTGCAGCTCGCGGTGGCCGGCGGCTGGGGCTTCGCGCTCCTGTCGACCAACACCTCGTACGTTCCGGTACTGCGCTGGCTGGTGCTCGCCGCGACCGTCCTCACGGTGATCGCCGCGCTCGTCCCGCTTCGCCGCGCTGCGCCGCGCGCGGCCACCGTCGCCGGACTACTGCTCGCCGCGCTCGCGGTGTTCGGCGGCCCGGCCGCGTACGTCGCCTCCGCGGTCGGCCACGACCAGCAGGGGGGTAACCCGTCGGTCACCGTCGAGTCCGACGGTGGCGGTAAGGGCGGCTGGGGCAACCAGCAGACCAACACCGAGCTCACCTCGATGCTTGCGAGCACCGACACCAAGTGGGCTGCGGCCGTGAACGGTTCGTCCCAGGCAGCCTCGCTCGAGCTGAGCACGGGCAAGTCGGTGATCGCCGTCGGCGGCTTCACCGGTCAGGACCCCTCGCCCTCGCTCGCACAGTTCCAGAGCTACGTCCGGAATCACGACGTGAGCTACTACGTGATGGCCACCGGCCGGGGCGGACGGACCAGCCCGAGCGACACGTCCGGCACGCCCGCCCTGTCCGCCCAGCAGGCCGCCACCGAGGCCGTGTGCCAGGTCTACAGCCGCGGCAACTCCACCACCGACCAGGTGGTCGCGTGGGTGCAGAAGTACTTCACACCCACCACCGTCGGCGGGCAGACGGTGTACGACCTCACCAACCCGCCCGCGGCGGCGTTCGCCGGATAACAGCCGTCGGCTGAGCCGAGTAGTCCACGGTCGCAGGGGTGCCGGTGCCCCCGGGGAGAGATCTCCGGGGGCACCGGCACCGCTGTGTCAACTCTGTGTAACCAATCGCACTCCTTCTCTGTGAATGTCGACGCATACCGCCCTGATCCGGACTAGGTTTCCAGCAGATCGGCAAGTGCAGGTGGGGCGCGGTGGGATGCCGTGTCCTCCGGAAACCCGTGGAGGCTGGGAATGAATCGTCGATTGGCAACCGGAGGGGTCGCGTTGTGTGCCGCGGCCGTCCTCACCGTGTCCGGCTGCGGCTCGAAGTCCGCGTCCGGAGGTGGTTCGGAATCGTCCGGGGCGAGCGGCTCCGCGGGCGGGTCGAACCTCACCATCACGCCACTCGCCCAGATCGACACCTCGGGGAAGACCGTGCCGGTCGATACGAGCTCGACGCCCCTGCTGCCGTCGCAGCTCGGCACGGCGGCGTGTCCCGACACGAACCTCGCGATGGTCGGAGCGCTCACCGGCTCGAACGCCGCCCTGGGCATCAACATCCGCGACGGCGCGCAGCTGGCGGTCGACCAGCACAATGCCGCCAACCCCAAGTGCAAGATCGTGCTCAAGACCTTCGACACCGAGGGCACGCCGCAGAAGGCCACCCAGGTCGTACCCACCGTGGTCGCGGACCAGTCGATCGTCGGCGTGATCGGCCCCGCCTTCTCCGGCGAGACCAAGGCCACCGAGCCGATGTTCAACCAAGCCGGCCTGGTCGCGACCACCGCATCGGCCACCAACCCGGACCTCGCGAAGCAGGGGTGGAAGACGTTCTTCCGGGGCCTGGCCAACGACGACGTGCAGGGTCCCTCGGTCGCGAAGTACCTCACCGGAACGCTCGGCTTCAAGAAGGTCTGCGTGATCCAGGACGACTCGGATTACGGTGTGGGACTGGCGAAGGCCGTCGCCGCCGGGCTCGGTTCGGCGCATGACGCGTCGTGCGACTCTTCGGTGAAGACCGGCGACAGGTCGTTCTCCGCGGTCGTCAGCACAGTCTCCCAGGCCAAGCCCGACGCGGTGTTCTACTCCGGGTACTACGCCGAGGCGTCGCCGCTCGTTCAGCAGCTGCGCCAGGGCGGCGTGACCGCCAAGTTCGTCTCCGGCGACGGTGTCAACGATCCGCACTTCGTGGCACAGGCCGGATCCGCGGCCGGCGGCGCCTACCTGTCCTGCCCGTGCGGGCCCGCCAAGGACCCGTTCAAGGCCGACTACACCAAGGCCTTCAACCAGGAGCCGGGCGTGTACTCCGTCGAGGCGTACGACCTGGCGACCATCCTGATGAAGGGCATCGAGGAGGGCAAGCGCACCCGTCCCGAGCTGCTGGACTTCGTGAAGACCTATAACGGCACCGGCCTGGCCCGCCATTACCAGTGGACCGACCAGGGTGAGCTCACGAACGCGCTCATCTGGATGTACGAGGTCAAGTAGCGCGTGCACCTCGCACTGATCGTCGGCGGTACGGCACACGCCTCGTCCATCCAGTTCAACCCGTCGGGGCTGCTACACGGTTTCTGGGGGCTGACCGTCGAAGGGCTGACGTGGGGCGCGATCTACGCCCTCGTCGCCGTCGGCTACACGCTGGTGTACGGCGTGCTGAAGCTGATCAACTTCGCGCACTCCGAAGTGTTCATGGTCGGCATGTTCGGTCAGTACGTTGCGCTCCTCGCACTCGGGTTCACTCCGAACGGGAACGCCTACAACGAGGGCCTGGTGACGACGATCGGGTACCTGATCGTCGCCGGCCTGGCCGCGATGGTCACGTCGGGGCTGGTCGCACTCGGCCTGGAGCGGGTGGCCTACCGCCCGCTCCGGCGCCGGGGCGCGAAGCCGCTCGTGTTCCTGATCACCGCGATCGGTATGTCGTTCGTGCTCCAGGAGATCGTCCAGTACGTCCTGCCGAACCTGAACACGACGCCGACGCTGGGCGGGTCGAGCGCGCAGCCCGGCATCGCGCTCGTCTCACCGGTCACCGAGTTCACGGTGTTCGGGGCGGCCGTGCGCAACACGGCGATCGTCATCATCATCTCCGCGTTGGTGCTGGCGGCGTTGGTCGACGTGCTGATCAACCGCACAGGATTCGGGCGCGCGATCCGAGCGGTGGCGCAGGACCCGGACGCGGCGACCCTGATGGGGGTCTCCCGCGAGCGGGTCATCATGCTCACCTTCCTGCTGGGCGGGGTCCTGGCGGGCGCCGCCGCCATCCTGTACGCCACGTGGCAGACGTCGGCCATCATCTACAACGGCGGATTCCTGTTGGGGATCAAGGCCTTCACCGCCGCTGTCTTGGGCGGCATCGGCAACGTCCGCGGCGCTCTGCTGGGTGGGTTGCTGCTCGGCGTGTTCGAGAACTACGGCGCGATCCTGTTCGGCAACCAGTGGAAGGACGTCATCGCGTTCGTTCTGCTGGTGCTGGTCCTGATGATCCGCCCGAGCGGGCTGCTCGGGGAGAAGTTGGGGAGGGCGCGCGCATGACCGCTACGACGTCGGAGCCCGGCGGAGGGGCACCGCCGGACGAGGGGCCGAACCCGGGCGGGGCCGCGCGGCGCGGTCGCGGCCTCGCGGACCCGATTCGGGACTGGTGGGACGGCCTGTCCCGGCCCGCGCAGTGGGGCGTCGGTGTGCCGGTGGTCCTGATCCTCGCCCTGCTGCCCGTGATCCACCCGCCGTTGATCTCCACGACCGCCATCGACTTCGGTGCCGTGATGGCGCAGGTGGCGATGTACGCCCTGATCGCCATCGGCCTCAACGTCGTCGTGGGCCAGACGGGGCTGCTCGACCTCGGCTACGTCGGCTTCTACGCGGTCGGGGCGTATACCGTCGCGATCCTCACCAGCCCGTCGAGCCCCCTGTTCAACGGGGGCTCGCACGGGCTGTTCAGTAACACCGGGGCGTGGGCGTGGCTGGCGTGCCTGCCGCTGGCGATGCTGTTCACCGCGATCTCCGGCCTGATCCTCGGCACCCCGACGCTGCGCCTGCGAGGCGACTACCTGGCGATCGTCACGCTCGGGTTCGGCGAGATCGTGCGCCTGTCGGCCGAGAACCTCACCGACATCACCAACGGCTCCCCGGGGCTCGACCAGTTGGCGTTCCCGCCGATCGGCAAGTCGGCGTCCAACAACTACGCGGGCGTGCTGTCGAATGGAAACCATTCCAGCACAGCCAACTTCGGTGTGTGGTGGTACTGGCTGGGGATGATCCTGGTGATCGCCGTGCTGCTCGTGGTGGGGAACCTCGAGCGGTCGCGGGTGGGGCGTGCGTGGGTCGCGATCCGAGACGACGAGGACGCGGCCGAGATCATGGGCGTGCCCACCTTCCGATTCAAGCTGTGGGCGTTCGTGATCGGCGCCGGCATCGGAGGTCTGTCCGGCGCGCTGTACGCGGGTCAGGTGCAGTACGTGGACCCGCTGAACTTCAACGTGATCAACTCGATGCTCTTCCTCTGCGCGGTGGTGCTCGGCGGCCAGGGCAACAAGCTGGGCGTGATCGTGGGCGCGTTCCTCATCGTGTACCTGCCGGCGCGGGTGCAGGGCATCCAGGTGGGCGGCCAGTCGCTCGGTGACTACAAATACCTGTTCTTCGGCATCTCCCTCGTGGTGCTGATGATCTTCCGGCCGCAGGGCCTGTTCCCCGCCCGGCAGAAGCTGATCGCCTTCGGCCGACAGGTGTACCGCGGCCTCGCACCGGGAGGGACCCGGTGACCGGGCCGCAGCCGGAGGACTCCGAGCGGCCCCAGAAGCACGCGGGGCCTGAGCCGGACGCACAGCCTGAGACGCACGAGGAGATCGTCGCCGAGGTGGTCGCGCCGCAGCGGGACGTCGCGGTCGACGTCGGCGAGACGATGCTCGGGGTCGAGCATCTCTCGGTCACGTTCGGGGGCCTCAAGGCGCTCGACGACGTCACCTTCGACATCCGCCGCGGCGAGATCCTGGGGCTCATCGGCCCCAACGGCGCGGGCAAGACGACCTGTTTCAACGCGATCACCGGTGTGTACCGGCCCAGCGGCGGACGGGTGCTGTTCGACGGTGCCGCGCTCGCCAAGGTCAAGCGCAACCAGATCACCCGCCTCGGAATCGCGCGTACCTTCCAGAACATCCGGCTGTTCTCCGAGATGACCGCGCTCGAGAACGTCGTGGTGGGCACGGACGCGCGGCACCGCACCTCCGTCGTCGGGGCTGCGTTGCGGCTGCCGCGGCACTGGGCCGAGGAGCGCGACGCCGCCGAACGAGGCATGGCGCTGCTCGAATTCGTCGGGATCGGGCACCGCGCCGCGGTGCGGGCGCGCAACCTGCCCTACGGTGACCAGCGCCGGCTCGAGATCGCCCGCGCGCTCGCCACCGAGCCCAAGCTGCTGTGCCTCGACGAGCCTGCAGCCGGGTTCAACCCCAGCGAGAAGTCGGCACTGATGGCGCTGATCCGCAAGATTCGCGACGACGGCTACACGGTCCTGCTCATCGAGCACGACATGCGCTTGGTGATGGGGGTGTGCGACCGCATCGTCGTGCTCGAGTTCGGCCGCAAGATCGCCGAGGGTCTGCCCGCCGAGATCCGCGAGAACCCCGCGGTGATCGCGGCCTACCTGGGGGTGCCCGATGACCAGACCGCCTGAGAAGCAGCCGGGTTCCCGCGACGCGACGTCGACCGACGCGATGCTCGAGGTCCGTGACCTCGTGGTGCGGTACGGCCGGATCGAGGCGCTGCACGGGATCAGCCTGACGGTGGCGCCCGGCGAACTGGTGACCCTGCTGGGCGCCAACGGCGCGGGTAAGTCGACGACGATGCGCGCGCTGTCCGGGCTGCTCACCCCGGCCCACGGCCGGATCCTGTTCGAGGGGCGTGATATCACCCACATGCCCGCGCACATCCGGGTCAAGGAGGGCATCGTGCAGGTCCCCGAGGGCCGCCGCGTGTTTCCCGGTATGACGGTCCAGGAGAACCTCGATATGGGCTGCCACGGGCGGAAGTTCCCGAACAAGACCGCGTACCGGGAGACCCTGGACTACGTCTTCGACCTGTTCCCGCGACTCGCCGAACGGCGCAAGCAGGCCGGCGGCACCATGTCCGGCGGCGAGCAGCAGATGCTCGCGATCGGGCGCGCGCTCATGGCCCGCCCCAAGCTCCTGCTGCTCGACGAACCGTCGATGGGATTGGCGCCCATGGTGATCCAGCAGATCTTCGGGATCATCGCGAAGATCCACGACGAGGGCACCACCACCCTGCTGGTGGAGCAGAACGCGCAGCAGGCGCTGAGCCGGTCCGACCGCGGGTACGTGCTCGAGACCGGCGACGTCACCGTCACCGGCGAGGGGCGCACGCTGCTCGGCGACCCGGCCATCCGCGCGGCCTACCTGGGCGTCGCCTGACACCGGGCTCATAGGTAACTCCCGGGAACCAGGCAGCCGGCTGGCACGAACCACAGCGACGCTGGCTCGGTGAATCGCTCTCTGGATCAAGAACGCGCGCGACGGGTGCTCTCCGAGCACGGCCCCGTCGTCCTGCTCCTGTTGGCCACCGCGGTGTTCTACGCCTGGAACATCACCGTCAATCAGATGGGTAACTCCTTCTACGCGGCGTCGGCGTGGGCCGGCTCGCGGAGCTGGGAGGCGCTGCTGTTCGGCTCGCTCGACCCCGGGAACTCGATCACCGTGGACAAGCCGCCCGTATCGCAGTGGGTGATGGGCCTGTCGGGCAAGATCTTCGGGTTCTCGAGCGCGTCCATGCTGCTCCCGCAGGTGCTGATGGGCGTCGTATCCGTCGGCCTGCTGTACGGGGCCGTGCGTCGCGTCGCCGGTCGAGGGGCGGGCCTGATCGCGGGTTCGTTGCTGGCCCTGACGCCCGTGGCGGCGCTGATGTTCCGGTACAACAACCCGGACGGCGCGATGGTGACGCTGATGATCCTGGGCGCGTACTGCACGGTGCGGGCGGTCCAGGGCCGGGGCGGACGGTGGCTGGCTCTCGCAGGGGTCGCGCTCGGGTTCGCCTTCCTCGCGAAGATGCTGGAGGGCCTGATGGTGCTGCCTGCGTTGGGCCTGGCCTACCTGATCGCCGCGCCCGTCACCGTCGGCAAGCGGATCCAGCACCTGCTCGGGGCGGCGGCCGCGCTGGTGGTGTCGGCCGGCTGGTACGTGGTGCTGACGATGCTGTGGCCCGTGGACTCCCGGCCCTACATGGCCGGCTCGACGGACAACTCGTTCATGAATCTCGTCTTCGGATACAACGGGTTCGGGCGGCTGCTCGGCAGCCATAACGGCGGGGGCGGATGGGGATCGCGTCCGGCGGACTGCCCGGTGCCCGAGTTCATCGAGCAGATGCGCGAGCGGCTGGCCCACCACCACGGCGGCTTCGGCCCGTTCGGCGCGCAGCCGGGTCTGTCTCGGCTGTTCACCGGCGAGTGGGGCCTCGAGATCGGTTTCCTGGTGCCCGTGGCGTTGGTGGCGTTCGTGCTGGCGTTGGTCTCCCGTGGGCGCGCGCCGCGCACCGACCTGATGCGCGTCGGCGTGCTCGTGTTCGGTGTGTGGATGCTGGTCGACGGTCTGGTCCTGGCCGAGATGAAGCGCGCCGCGTCGTACTACAGCCTGTCGATGGCACCGGCCGTTGCGGCGACGCTCGCGCTCGGCGTCGTGGAGATGTGGCGTCGGCGGGACCGGTGGACGGGCCGCGCGGGCCTGGCGCTGCTGATCGCGATCGGTGGCGGTTGGGGGTTCGTCCTGCTGTCCCGGGACACCTCGTTCGCTCCGGCGATGCGGTGGATCGTGCTGGTCGCCACCGTCGCGGCGGTGGTGGCGGCGCTCGTTCCCGGGGAGCGGGTCGCGGGTGTCCGCACGCGGACGGCGCTGACGGTCGTGGGCCTCGCGCTGGCGGCGGTGGCGGTGGTCGGGGGCTCCGCGTCGTACGCCGTGGCCGCAGTCGCGAACTCGCACGCCGGGCCGGGTCTCACGCTGCGGCCGGTGTCGGGCTTCGGCGGGTTCGGTTTCAACACGCCGAACGACGACGTCGACACGCTGCTCTCCAAGACCGATACCCACTGGTCGGCGGCAGTGAACGGCTCGATGCAGGCGGCCACCCTCGAGCTGAACACGCACACCTCGCTGATCGCGGTCGGCGGGTTCACCGGCCAGGATCCCTCCCCGAACCTCACGCAGTTCCAGGGCTACGTGCGTGCCCGCGAGGTCCGCTACTTCATCGTGGCGCCGAATCGCTGGGGCGGCGGGGCCGCGTCCGACCCGGCGAGCGACCAGCCGGATCAGGCGGAGACGAATCCGGCGTGCAACACCGGGTGGGGATCGGGCAACGCGGCGACCGACCAGGTGACCGCGTGGGTGCAGAAGTACTTCACGCCCGTCACCGTCGGCGGCATGACCGTGTACGACCTGGCGAACCCGCCCGCGGCGGCGTTCGGCGGGCGGTAGCCCGGCGTTCGCCAGGCCCGGCCTGTCGGTGGCCCGCACTAGACTGCCGATGTGACCGCACCGAACGCTTCCGCCTCCGCTCCGGCCGGCACCGGCACCGTCGAACCCGACGGTGCCGGTGAGCGACCGACGATGCTGCTGATCGACGGGCACTCGATGGCGTTCCGGGCGTTCTTCGCGTTACCGCTGGACGGGGGCAAGTTCCGCACGTCGTCGGGGCAGGCGACCAACGCGGTGTACGGCTTCACGGCCATGCTGATCAACCTGCTCAAGGAGGAGAGGCCGGGGTACGTGGGTGCGGCGTTCGACGTGTCCCGGCAGACGTTTCGCAGCGAGATGTTCCCGGAGTACAAGGCGCAGCGGTCGTCGGCGCCCGACGACTTCAAGGGGCAGGTGGACGTCACCAAGGACGTGCTCGGCGCGATGGGGATCCCGGTCATGGCGGAGGCGGGGTACGAGGCCGACGACGTCATCGCCACGATGGCGACCCGCGCCCAGGAACAGGGGTTCAAGGTGCTCATCGTGACCGGCGACCGCGACTCGCTGCAGCTGGTCAACGACGACGTCACCGTGCTCTACCCCCGCAAGGGCGTCTCGGATCTCACGCGCTTCACACCCGCCACGGTCGAGGAGAAGTACGGCCTCACGCCGGCGCAGTACCCCGACTTCGCGGCGCTGCGGGGCGACCCGTCGGACAACCTGCCGGGCATCCCCGGCGTGGGGGAGAAGACCGCCACCAAGTGGATCCAGCAGTACGGCAACCTCGAGAACCTCGTCATGCACGTCGACGAGGTGCGCGGCAAGGTGGGCGACAACCTCCGCGCGCACCTCGCGAGCGTGCAGCTCAATCGGCAGATCACCGAGATGGTCCGCGACATGACGCTGCCGTTCACGCCTTCCGATCTCGCGCTGCAGCCGTGGGACCGCGACGCCATCCACCGCCTGTTCGACGACCTCGAGTTTCGGGTGCTCCGGGACCGCATCTTCACCGACCTCGCGTCCACCGAGCCGGAGGTCGACGAGGGCTTCGAGATATCCGGTGGGATCGTGCCGGCAGGCACCGTCGGCGTCTGGCTCGCGGCGCATGCGCGGACGGGGCAGCGGCACGGGCTCGGGGTGATCGGCGCCGAGGTGGTGGTCGACGGTGACGTAGAGGCCGTCGCGATCGCCGCGTCGGACGGCGAGGGCGGGTACATCGCCACATCCACGCTGACCCCCGAGGACGAGGCGGCTCTCGGTGCGTGGCTCGCCGATGCCGCGGAGCCGAAGGCGGTGCACGGGGCGAAGTGGGCCATGCACGCGCTGCACAGCCGCGGCTGGGAGCTGGGCGGGCTCACGTCCGACACCTCCATCGCGGCCTACCTGGTGCGGCCCGGGCAGCGCAGCTTCAACCTCGACGACCTGTCACTGCGGTACCTCAAGCGGGAGCTGCGGGTGGAGGGCGACGGTGACGGTGATGCCCAGCTGTCGCTGCTCGACGACCCCGACACCATCGACGGGGCGAAGGCACGAGAACAACTGCTGCGCGCGCGGGCTGTGGTCGACCTCGCCGCCGCGCTGGATACCGAGCTCACGGAGATCGAGTCGCTGCCGCTGCTCGAGGAGATGGAACTGCCGCTGCTGCAGGTGCTGTCGGTGATGGAGGAGACGGGAATCGCGGTCGACGTCGACCATCTCGAGGGCCTCGCGAGCGACTTCGCCGACCGGATCCGGGCGGCCGAGACGGCGGCGTTCGAGGAGATCGGCGAGCAGATCAACCTCGGCTCGCCGAAGCAGTTGCAGGTGGTGCTGTTCGACAAGCTCGACATGCCCAAGACCAAGAAGACCAAGACCGGGTACACCACCGACGCCGATGCGCTGGAGGGGCTGTACGAGAAGACCGAGCACCCCTTCCTGCGGTACCTGCTCGAACACCGTGACGCGACCAGGCTCAAGGTGACCGTCGAGGGGCTTCTGAAATCCGTTGCGCTCGATGGCCGCATCCACTCGACGTTCAACCAGACGGTGGCCGCGACCGGGCGCCTGTCCTCGACCGAGCCCAACCTGCAGAACATCCCGGTGCGTACCGAGGCGGGCCGGCAGATCAGGCACGCGTTCGTGGCCGGCGACGGTTTCGAGACCCTGATGACCGCCGACTACAGCCAGATCGAGATGCGGATCATGGCGCACCTGTCGAAGGACGCGGGGCTGATCGAGGCGTTCCAGACCGGCGAGGATCTGCACAACTTCGTGGGGTCGCGGGCGTTCGGCGTTCCGATCGACGAGGTGACGCCCGATATGCGCCGCCGGGTCAAGGCGATGTCGTACGGTCTGGCGTACGGGCTGTCGGCTTTCGGTCTCGCTGCGCAGCTGAAGATCTCGCGTGACGAGGCCAAGGAACAGATGGAGGCGTACTTCGCGCGGTTCGGCGGGGTACGCGACTACCTGCAGCACGTGGTGGTGGACGCCACGCGCAAGGAGTACACGGAGACGATCTTCGGCCGGCGGCGGTATCTACCCGACCTGACCAACACCAACCGGATGCGCCGGGAGGGCGCCGAGCGGATGGCGCTCAACGCGCCGATCCAGGGCAGCGCGGCCGACATCATCAAGGTGGCGATGATCGGCGTGCAGGAAGCGTTGCGGGAGAGGGGGCTTCGGTCGCGGATGTTGCTGCAGGTGCACGACGAGCTGGTGCTCGAGGTGGCGGACGGCGAGCGCGCCGAGCTCGAGGCCATGGTGCGGCAGGAGATGGGTCACGCCATCGAACTGTCCGTGCCGCTGGACGTGTCCGTCGGGTACGGGCGGAGCTGGGACGACGCGGCGCACTGACCGCCGCGCACGGGGATTCTAGGTCTGGCCGATCACGAAACCCAGTGTGACGGCGGCGAACACGGCGAGGATGAGAGCGGGCAGGGACTCGATGACCCCGGCACGTCCCCTCCCGTAGTCGCCCCACCGGACGTGGAAGCCGGTGGCGGTGAGCAGCAGGATCGTCATGCCGGCCGCCGCGGCCGCGCCGAGCCAGGGCACCGCGATGCCGATCAGCAGCCCGACGGCCGCCGCGGCCTCGGCCCCGCCGATCAGCCGGATCTGGGTGTCGGTGAAGGCGTGGCCGCGCAGGTTGTCGACGGGCGTGCCCTTGAGGATCAGCTTCGGGATCCCGGCGCCCGCGCTGATCAGGGCCAGGACGATGGAGAGGATGATCGCGGTCATGTGCGCCTCGTTCCGGTGCTTGCGGTGCTTCCAGGCTACGCCCGGCCGTCGGCGTTGCGTTGTCGTGCACCTGCGCGGCATTCCGGGCATTTTGAACATGCGGTGAGTCGTGGCGGGGCTAAACTGAGCCGATGGGGAGAACAGACATCGAGAAGGACGTCCGGCGACTACGGCACGACGTCGATGACGTGTACGACATCGTGGACCGCATCGCCGAAACGCAGCAGGAGCATGGGGAGGTCCTGAAGCGCCACGACGAGAGACTCGACAGCATCGATGGTCGGTTGGACGGGATCGACGGTCGGTTGAACGAGCACGGCGGTTTGCTTGCCGAGCACAGTGTTCTGCTTGCCGAGCACAGTGTTCTGCTTGCTGAGCAAGGTGTTCTGCTCGCTGAGCACAGTTCGAAGCTCGACCGGATCTTGGAGATCCTCGAGGCGCGCTGAACGATGGTCGATGCTGCACTGCGATCAGTTCGTCTGCGTGTTCGTCAGATGTGAGCCGATGTACCCGACGTAGATCTTGCGGGTGCCGGACAGGTCGTCGTAGTAGTGCATGCGTGGGCTGATCGTTCCCGAAATGGTGATCTTGAAGTGCGCGGGCATGAAGACGACGCCGGCCTGGTGCACCGCCTTCGGTACAGGAAGCATGCGCTCTCGCCGCATCTTCGGATTGTTCTGGACGGTCTCGGACTCGGTGTAAGCATGCTTGTTGGGCGGAAAGACGTGGCTGCCGTGCGGCGGGTTCTGGAGAAACTGGTCGATGCTGCCCCGATAGCTGCCGAGTCGCGCAGCGGCGTAGTCGTCCAGCGCGAGAAGTGCGTCCCAGGTCTTCTTGGCCCAGGTGCCGACCGCGTCGCGCTCGCCGAGTTCGAGGACCTCGGAGGCGTCACCGGTGAACCGCAGGTACTCGAGTTCATCGAAACGGTCGAGTAGATCGGCGAAGCTGTCCGGTGCGATGTCTCGTGGGGCGACGTCCGGTACCGACCACGCCTGCTCTGCCAGTCCCACCCGACTCAGCTCTATCTGCAGGGACCGGGTCTGGCGCTCGAGTTCGCGCACCTGATCCGATGCGATGGCGTGGTCCAGCTGCTCGCCCTCCAAGTCGGCGCGGAGGGAATCGCGTTCATCGCTGGCCACCAACAGTTCGGTCTCGAGTCCGTCTATACGTGCCTTCAGATCGGCGTGGGCGGCACTCGCCGCCGCGCCGGCCACGGCGAGATCACCGAGTCGTCGGATCGCCTCTACGGTGACCGGGACGCCACCGAGCACGCGACCGACGACGGCCTTGATCGACGTCAGGACACCTGAGGCGGGCGATGCGCCTGTTTCGGCCTCGGTCGGTCGCGCCGTGGACGTCGATTGCGGCGCGGACTTGGGCGCACGGGGACGATGCTTGAACAGATCGAGGGGCGTCGCGCGGGCAACCGTCTCGCCGGGCTCGGGCTCCTGCGGGCTCTCCTCGATGGGCGGCTCAGCGACGGCGGTGGCGAGTTCTTCGGCTGGCAGTACCGGTGCCTCGTCCACCTGCAGCAGCGATGCCAGAAGAAGGTCGTCGAGTCTGCGGCGAAGCTCCCGGTCGACGGCCAAGACCCCGTCAGGGAGGCGGGTGGTGAGTGCGAGGTCGCGGGACCGGGCCCAGAGGATCCGCGCCGTCGGCTTCGGGTCGCGCATCGAGTCCAGGAACGATCTCCTGGTAAGGAACCGGTGTCGCCGGCCGTCGCTCGCGTCCCGCGGGACCACACGGGGCAGGAACGTACGCAGGGTGCCACACTGCACGGCGTGGCTATCGCCGATCAACTCGGCGAATCGTCCGGACGCGCGTCCGGTGAGCACGAAAGCCGCGGCGGTACCGACGGTGTCGCGGGTCAGGTCCTGGACGTGTTGCTGGATCTGCTCGTGGTTGTCCCGCATGAAGTCGGCGGCCGCCACGAAGACCGGTCCGCGGCGTCGTGGATCGGTCAGTCGCGCGATCAAGCGGAACGGGGCGTGTCAAATGGTCTGTGTAAGTCCTCCTCACGGAAGGATGACAGCATGACGAACACGGTGGAGCGGGAGCCTGAGGCAGCGGCTGAAGGCCTGTCGCATCAGTTGCGGTCCGCGGAGACGACAGCGGATGTCGCGGCGGCGTTGAAGGCGTCGGGCGCGGTCGACGGCCT